>JBCBLJ010000144.1:0-13400 GCA_038520195.1 Planctomycetota bacterium | reverse complement strand
GCACGATACAGTTGGGATAGCGTTTCAAGATTTTTCTTTCGGCCCCGATCGCCAGGTCACGCGGAATCACCAGACGTCGGAGCGGGCAATCGAGCAAAGCGTCCAGCGCTTCTTCGGTGATATCGGTCGCGTCGATTTCGAGTTGCTGCAACTGTGTCAATCGAGACAAATGGCGGACACCCCGATCGTTCACTCGACAACCATTCAGGTCAAGGTCACGCAGTCCCTTCATCGTACCGATGGAGGAGAGCGCCTCGTCGCTGATCGGAGTGTTCGAAAGGTCAAGCAGACGGAGCGATTGTTTTCCTCGAAAGTGCGCAATGCACGCATCCGAAACCGACGTTTCGGACAAGTTCAATTGTCGGAGCCTCGGAAGTTCCGCGAGCGGTATCACCCCTCGGTCTGTGACGGCAGTGTTATGAACGTAGACGCACTCGAGTGACCTGACGCTAGCGAGACTCGCAAGACCTGCGTCGCTAAAGTCGCATGAAAGCAAGTCAATTCCCTCGAGTGATTCCAATGCGGCGAGATCGTTCAGAAAATCATCCTCGATCAAGCCTCCCTCATCGAACATCACCCACTCCAGTTCGATTGGACCCTCCGGTACCTGGCTTGCTTCGGTGGCCTCGTAGTTCTGCTGGCCGAATCGAAAATCAACGCGTCCGCCGATCTCAATCGTCTTCAACGTGATCCGGCGGTCAGCTGAAGGCGCTGACCGCTCGGACTGCGACTTCGTGACCGCCACCTGATCACTCGATGTCTCGGCAGACTCGGTCGAGGTCAGCAACGGCAACCTGCCCGACACGATCGAGAGTGTTACCAACGTCGCACCGAAACCGAGGAGGATTCCGAATGCGACGCGCCACCGATTTCCTGTGCGACCTTTGACGTTTGAAACCGTCGCGATCGGACCTTCGGCCTTTTCGCGTTGCTCGGATACCGTCGATGCGATCCCATTCGAAACTGTTCCGTTATCCGCGTCGCCGCTCGTTGACTCGGCCGCAGCACGGAAGCGTTCCTCTTCCGTTCCAGCGCCACGTCGGAAGTCAATTTGACAGTCCAGAAGAGCCGCCTTGAATTGCCGAGCCGATTGGAAACGTCGCTCCGGAGACTTAGCGAGCGCTTTCTCGCACACCAAACGCAGCGACGACGGCACGTGCCGCATCGAGTCCTCTGGAAACAAGAGTTCGCCTTCGCGAATGGATCGCATCAATTGCGCTGCGTTGTCGCCGCGAAAGGGGCGCGTGTCGAAAAGCAACTCAAACAACACGACGCCCAATGAAAAGAGATCACTGCGTCCATCAATCGACAATCCGGACGCTTGTTCTGGACTCATGTACGCGGGAGTCCCCGCGATCGAGGATTCACTTTGTGCAAGATCGTGTCCACTCCGCGGATTGGAGGCTAGCCCAAAGTCCGTGACGAACACTCCGCCGCCTGTCGCTTCCAACAGTAGGTTGGAGGGTTTGAGATCGCGGTGAACGACGTTGTTGTCATGCGCGAATTGGATCGCCTCCATGACCTGGATCATCAGCTCAATCGCGTCGATGTCATCGGTGTCGCGGACCCGCATCGCGGTGGCAAGATCGCGTCCGGCAATGAATCGGGAGACGAAATAAACTTCGCCAGACTCGCGTTGGCCGATGTCATAGATGGGGACAATGCCAGGATGCTCGAGACGGGCGACGGTGCGAGCCTCGTGAAGAAACGCGTCCCGCTGCTCTCGATTCGAGAACCGGGTGTGACGCGGAAGTTTCACTGCCACGGGACGATGCAACTGTGGGTCGTAGCCCAACCAAACGGTCCCGAAGGAGCCCGAACCGATCTCTCGAACAAGGCGATAACGTCCGAATTCTTGCTCCGCAGTAAGGTCCTCCGCCTGGGCGCTTGCCACGGTCTGTTCAATCGTTTGGTAGGAGTGAAAGAACGACTCCAGTTCACCTCGAATTGCGGGATGGGCTTTGACGAAGTCCGATGGATTGGGAGACGCCCCCGCTTCAACGGCGCGCAAATATTGCGCGATGACCTGATCAGCCAAATGGCTCGCGTCGGCGGCCGCTGTCTCCGCGGGGCGCTCCGTCATCGGCTTGATCCTGCCTCTCGCAGGCGGCCTCGGAGCGTACGCAGACCTCGCTTGAGTAGTCCGGCGACGGCGGTGGGTGATCGTTGCATTTCTTCGGCGACCTGTGACACCGTCCAACCCAGAAAGTGATGAAGTTCAACTGCTTCGCGCTGCGCATCAGGTAGTGTCGCCACCGCATCGCAAAGCTGCCGGCGGGCCTCACTCTTGATCAAATGATCTTGAGCCGAGTTTTGCTCCCGCGCCAAAGCCGATTCGGTTTGAATCCAAGAAGAATCGATCGCGACTTCTATCGGAATCTCCCGTGAGAGCTGACGCTTTTGGCGGCTGAATTCTCGAGCCGTCAGAAGCAGGTTTCGGCGAAGTATCTGCTTCAACCAAGCGAGTAACTCTGGCTCACTCGTTCCCCGAAAACTCTCACGGGCGTCGAACGCCTGGAGCAGCGTTTTCTGGACGATGTCCGACGGATCAATCTTGCGTCGAAGTTGGGGTGAGAGGCCGGTCGCTGCCAGCAGTCGAAGATACGACCGGTACTTCGACCATGAGGTCTCTGACTTCCAATCTGATGACGAATCTACCAACGGATTTCTACCACGTACACATTCACTGCCTTCGCCATCATCCTATCCACGGCTCCGACGCGCCGCATGAACGATGCGACGTCGAGTCCCTGAAAAAGGAGTTTTTGCTTCGGGCGTTTGTCTCGGTGGAAACTGCCACTGGATCACGCTCGTCGCAACAACCAGCGACCGCCGAGTTTTTCTTCGGTCGGATGAGAATCTGCGAAGCGGAGCCTGGGTATTGCCGTCGAATTTCAAGAATCTGCGCCCCGCTATCTCGTGCGCGGCATCGTCCTTAGTGGGTGGGTCCCTCCTGAATCATCGGATGACGCCCCGGAGACACTTGGATTGTGCGTCATCCACGCTCCACCTCCGGGATCACCCGCGGGCTATTTGCTGACTACGTTCATTCGACAAAGGTTCCAATATGATCCGTGCGCTTTTCATGTTCGGCTTGCTGTTTCTTGGCATGGTCGTCGTTGCCCCCAATGCCCACTCCGGCGTTCTGATGCTTCCTAATGGCCAGCGGGTTTTCAGCACGGGACTGGATGATTCCGGGAACCGCCTGGCAAATGGTGCATTCGACACACACTACGAATTTGTGCTCAATCCGGCCAATTCCTTGACCAACCCGTTCGTCGCGTCAGCAGGTTACCTTTCCGCAAATACGTCCAATAGCCAGTGGATCGGCCCCGTCGGCGCGTTCGTCGATGCACCAGACGCGCCGTCGAACAACATCTACTCGATGATAACCTCGATCGATCTGACGGGACTCAACGTCGCTGGTTTTCGTATTGATGGTTTTTGGGTATCCGATAACACGGGTCTCGATATTCTCGTCAACGGTCTTTCGACGGGCCAAGGAAACAGCGGCTCACATACTAGGCCGCCGTCGAGCCGGACCGAAAATGCCTTCACCCTCTCAAGTGGATTGGTGACCGGGTTGAACGAAATTCAGTTTCAGTGGATCAACTTGCCTCATGGTCCCGCGAATCCGACCCACGCACGAGTGGAGTTCAGTTCTTTCAGCACAACCAGCACCGTTCCCGAGCCATCCACTCTGCTCAGCTTCCTCGCTCTCGGCGGAACGGCGGTTGTCTCGAGACGACATCGGCGAACGCAGGTCAAAAGTGCTGCGGGAATCAACTAATGCTGCTTGGAAACATCAATCAGCTTCACTCTCCCTCGAGGGAGAGGGTGATCGAAACGCGAAACTCGCACCCGGGCGGGTAAAGCTCGCAAGCAAGCGTCTCTCACGCAGCGTTATTTCGTTTCCTAGCCATTAACGAATTCACCGCCGACCGGAGCGAAAACTTGCCGGTCAAATTCTGCGACCGCCTCGGACGTTGGTGCAAGCCGGAAAAACCGAACTGAAGCGTCTCTTACATTTGACGTGAAACGACGCATCAAGACCGATCGCGCTATCAAAAATCGATCGCGGAGCGTCAGCATTCAAATGCTGACCTAAGCTCTCGATGAGGGTTTGCCCTCATCCGCTACGTGCTTGTTTCCTTCCCAAAACTCAAAGTGACCTTGATGACAAGGACTTTCGTCATATTCATTTGCTTTCTGGCAATCAAATCCACGGCCCTCGGAAGCATCACCTTCTCAGAAGACTTTAACACGAGTGTGCTCAACGGAAACCTCCAGCAACCCGTACCCGGATCCTATTCGATCGCCAACGGAGTGATTCAGCGGAGCAGCACCGGCGCGGAAGGTATCCGCACGGCTGCCTCCAATTACACCGATTTCACCTATGAATTGACGACCGTCTTTCCAACATCCGGATTCGACGTGGTGCATATCGGTGTGGGGCAAGGTACACCCGATACGACCGGCAGCATCTACTTGCGGTACCACACGCCCGGCTTTGCAAACGGTCGAGTGGATGTGCGTTTTCGCAACGCATCCGGTATCGAGACAATCACGCAAACCGGAATCATGAGCCTGACCCAGTTCAACGCACCGATTCGCAGCCGCATCACGCGAGCAGGTGACTTGTTGACGTTCGAGGTCGATCAGAACTTCAGCGGCACGTTTTCCGCGGACGCGACAGCGATCTACGACCTCAATCTGCCGATTTATCAGCAGGTCAGGAATGAGCTCGACAATCAATCGAGCCTTTACTTCGCTAACAGCGAGACGGCGACCACGTTCGATGATCTCAACATCATCGGCACGACCACCGCCGCCGTCCCTGAACCGGGCTCGCTGGCCGCGTGGGGATTGGTCGTCACTGCGATTCTGCCGCGCCGAAGAAGAAAGTAGCAGCCATGTGCCGTGCCCGATGCTTCCAGACGGGCGGTAGGACCGAAGTGGCCATCAAGCTAAAGGGAGAGCCCAAAGGGATCGTCGTCTTTTTCGGGTGACTCGATGCCGAAAGGATCGGTGTTGCCCGACGGTTGGGGCACGACAGACTCCGGCGGCACCGTGTACCTTGTGCCGTCTTGCTGCCAGGGATCCGACTCCATCGCCTCTCTTCGACGTAGCTCCCGATACGAACCTTCCATCAGCCGGTCCTCTTTTCCTTCGCCTGCTTCGACCACGATCGCGGACGCGTCCAATACGCCGCGGTCCTTCACGTTGATCGCGACACAACGTGTTTGACAGAGCCCGCACCCGACACACTTGTCCGCGATTACCACTGGCGCTGAAAAACCGGTTCCCGGGACCGGGATGCCTTGCCCGTCAAGTTTCGCGCCAACCTGTTCGTACTCGATCGCGTGGTAGCCTGCGGCGTTGCACTCCTTCACACACAAGTCACACTCTTCGCGTCCCGCGAATGGCAAACATGTTTGATCATTAACGATTGCCAGCCCCATCCGAGCGACGCGTTTTTCCGCGAGCGGCAATTCGCGGATCGCGCCGGTTGGACAGACCTGGCCGCACGCGTTGCAACTCGATTCGCAACCGGCCCAGTCGGCGTTCACCGTCGGAGCCCACAGTCCCTCCAGCCCTTGCTCGAAACCTTCCGGCTGGAGGACGTTGTTCGGGCAGACCTTGAAGCACTCGCCGCAACGAATGCACATCTCCAAGAACTCGCGTTCGGGAACGCTTCCCGGCGGCCGGACCGGAAGAAAGACGCCGGGATCGTCGAGCCGGGCCCCAAACGTTTTTGTCGCCAGCGAGACCGCCACGGCTCCGCCTGCCGCGGTCGCCGTGCCGGTCGCGAGTGAGAGAAAGCCGCGGCGACCCAGCACCGTCTCATTTGTCGGTGGTTCGTCTTCCGCCTTCAGTTCGACGACGTTCCAGCGCTCCACGAACTTGATCGCGTGCGTCGGACAAACGCCGCCGCAAGATTGACACAGCGTGCAATCGGTCGTTCGTGTGGTGAAGTCCGGCTTGATCGCATCGAATGGACAGATTTCAACGCACTTGTTGCAGTGGATGCACGACGATTCAACTTTGCGTTCGGCGATGCGAAACAGATTGCCGAGCGAGAACACCGCTCCGCTCGGACAAACATACTTGCACCAAAACCTCGGACGGAAGAACCCGAGTGACAGCACCAGCACGAAGAGCGTGATGGAGATCAGTTGCCCGAGATGGATCGGTGGAACAAGGTGCCAGCCGCGTAGCGCACCCGACTGAACCGGCTCGACGATGAACAATGCCGCACGGGTGATGACGGGAATCGCCGAAAAGAATCCGGATACCAAGACTCCGAATGCGGCGCAGATGAATGTCCCCGCGAGCAAATAGTACTTGAGGTGGACCCACCAACCATCATCGGGTGCTCGAAAGCGGGTCACGCGTTTTCCGATCATCCAATCAAACAAGTCGATGGTCGTGCCGAGAGGGCAGAGGTACCCGCAGAAGCCGCGCGGGATCAGAACGCACACAATCAAGATTGCGCCGGCAGCTGAGAGCGACCAAACCCAGCTCCGTGATGCGATCGCCGTCGAGAGGCTCACCAATGGGTCGATCATCAAGAACGACTCCGCAGGCACCCACTCTTTTCGTTTCAAATTGTCGGCGTAGTGCGACGGCCAAGCATTTGGATCCGATTCGGAGAGTGACCAAGTTTGAGTCGACGTCAGGATCGCATCGAACCAGTCGTCGGACAACTCTCCGGCGGGAATCAGCGCCAGCGAATTCTTGTCATGGGAAACGAGCGTGAACTCGACCGACCCAAGTGCACCCTCCTGATCCACAAGATAGATCGACTCCGTCCCCTCGAACGTTGCAGCCGTTCCGCTTGACGCAAACTCAAACGTGCCGGTCTCCGATTCCAACTGGGTCAACACCCAACCCTTCGAAATCACGTCCGGCTGGTCCGGTCGGGCGTCATAGGGCCAACAGACGTAGACGAACAGCACGACGAACGTCAGCAGACAGACTGCCTGGGTCAACCGCCGAATCGGGGAAGCCAACCAAGAGATACCGATGGCTCGGAGGCAACGTCGCACCAGGCCACGGCGCTTCGTCGTCCAGTTCGACTGCCAGCTCTGAGGCAGCGTTCGTCGCAACAAGCGAGCAATGAGAGTGTGGGCTGCTTGCTGACCGGGCTTGAGTCGTCGCAGCGCCCGAGTAAACCAATCCAGTCGCAACAGAGCGACGCTTCTTCCCTCGTCGAAGGTCGTTAGCAAAACGAGCAGCGAGCCAAACGTTAGAACGCAGGCTGCGGTCGTCGCTAGGCTCTTGGCTCCAACCGGCATGTCCCTAGCAGCGACACCAAACATCGCAATGCCCAGGCAAACCAACCCGACCGCGATGCCACGACGTGGATTCATTTCGATCCTTCCGCGAGTGCTCGCGCGGTTGCGTTCACAATGGCCTGTGACGTAATCGTCGCGCCGCTGGTCGCGTCAATGTTCTCAACGCCCTGTTGCTCCACCAACTGCGCCGGCGTGTCCGTTAGCGCCGAATAGAATTGCTTTTCTTTGTGCTTGGTGATTTCGACGGACTGAAGCCTTCCTCCCTGAACGCGAGCTTCGACGTCAAGCTGACCGTTGTAACCGGTGCTGTAGCCACGATGAATGCCATCGGCGACCTTTGTCACGTCGGCTTGATCGAACAATCGGATCGTCTCGATACTCTCGCGGGCGCGACCAACGAACCTCGCCTTGTATTCAGCGTTGCGGTAGGTATCCGCGTCGACGACCTTTTGATAGGCCGCGATGGCTTCATCCAAACGACCCGCTTGGCGGAGTGCGTCACCGGCAAGAATGTTTGCTTGGTAACTCGCTCGAGACTTCGCGAACGCCTTTGTCAGACGTAGCGACCATTCAATTTCGCCCATGTCGCCCAGCAGCTTGATCGCGGCGACGTTGAGTGACTTCCCACGCATCAGGTCGAGTGCCATCTCGCGGTTTCCAAGCCGCCAATAACACTCGGCCAAGTGCACCCCATTCGGAGTCCCCATGGTCGGCTCGCCTCGCTGATACCAATAAGCGGCTCGCTCGTAATCCTGGAGCAATTCAAAGTACATCTTTCCGAGCTGGTTCATGTCGCGGCTGAGTAATGCCGGCTCGCCTTGATGCAGTGACACAAGATGATGGACTAACTTGACGCCCGAACGCCAACGCGGCGGGTTTTCGTTGACAACCGACCAGATGAACTGACCAACATTCTTTCTAGTGTTCCAACCACCGGGCGGCGCCTTTAGCGGCCAAGCCAAGTCGAGCGTCTTGGGGTAGTTGAGCTTTGTGGACTCAAACCAGTCGGGCGGCGTTTTTCCCGAGGATTCGATCAGAGCCAAAACTTCCCTTTCGGTCCGCTGATCATCGGGGCTGAGTTTGCCAGCACTTTTGGGCGTCAGCTCGTAGCGTTCGCCGTTGTAAACGACCGCGTGCACCTTGCTGAAGGGATAAACCCGTTGCAAAGTCCGCGCGCCGACCTTGGTCTCGAAATCGAACTCGCGATCGGTCTTGCGAATCGAGGTGATCGTGCCCGTGAGTTTTGTACCATTGAGGAACTCGACGACGTCATCTTCTGCGGAAATCGCACCGCAGCACGTCAGTAGGATCGCGAGCGCTGCGGTCTTCAAATGATGCCCAGCAAACATGTCGGCTCCCAAGAGAGTGAAGTAGAGCCTTCACAGAATAGTCTTTCGGAGCCCCAATTTCAGTTGCGCGCGGGCGATCGCTAAACGGATTTCTGAGTCAATCGCCTCGCCCGTTCGGTGCGACCTCGTCGGCGATGGATTTCGGCAAGCGTCGATCGCCGCAGTGGCGATGTCTCCTGTTCGTCTTGCCGCACGCCTTTCGGCCGCGTCGAGATCAGAAAACGATGTGCCAATCGAAGATCCGCACGCATCAGCATGCCGATCACACTCTGCTCCAGCATCTGCGGGCTGAGTTCGCAAGGTTCTTTCACGAAACGCCTCAGACGCGCAAGCAAACGTGGCAACGGTTGTTGATCCAAAAACCGCTGTGCCAAGTCGGTCGCGCCCTGATGGTGCGCCCGGATCGCTAAACGCATCTGCTGAGCGAAGGACAGTCGTCCGTCGAAACCGAAATGCTCGATGAACGGAACGATCAAATCCCTGCGTTTAGTCTCGTCGATCGTGGTAAGAATGAGCGTGATGTTCGCAACAACGCTGGCTCGGGTTCCGAAGAATTCACACAACTCCGCGCTGAGCGTACTGGACTTGGTTGATGAAAGCACCTTTTCCAGCGGCCGGTCGCCCTCGAGGATCCGCGTCAAGCCGCCGGGAATCGGCCCGTCGTCGTACCAATCATTGGAGACCAGATTGGAAACGCTCCCGCCAGAGGTCAGTCCGGTCCCCATCCGCCGGGCGAGGTCTTCGGCGAACGCATCCACCATGTCATCGAACGGCAGCTCCCCGTCATGACTGTAACGGTTGAAGGTTTGAACGAGGCCTTCGTTGGTGAGTGCGAACAAGCAACGCCCGACCACCCGGCCGCTTTCGGTTCTGCAGAACAAGACTTGCTTGTTCAGATCGATGGCGTTGCTGATCGCTGAAAAGAAATTCACATCGTGTGGCGAAAGACAAGTTAGGAAGTGATGTCCCATCAGCAACAGTTCGAGCGCATCGTGTTCGAAACCCAGTTGGAATTCGCCCCATCGGTTGCGGACGGTTTGCTTCTCCCGCAACCACGGTTCCATGTTGATTCCCAATCGACGCATCCTCGCCAAGAAACGCGCATTGGCTGGCTCCAGCGGCGCGACGTTCTTTCGCTCACGATCGCCCACGAACAATAACCGCAGGCCAATCGTGCGAGAGCGTCCTGACAGAGAGAGGACGGCCGGCAGCAACTCGTTGTAGGGCGTTTTTGAAAGTCGGGCGGGGAGGCTTTGGTCCGCACCACCACCGGTAATCGACTGAAGAGACTCGGCACGAGACCGAAACTCAAATTCTTCCAAGACCCAACTTTCGCAGCGGCGACGGAGCTTCGCTTCCAAGTTTTGAAGTCGCTGCAGCGCTGGCACTGTGGGATGACTCAGATAGTAGCGTAGTCGTTCGACTTTGGCTTCCATCCGGGTTCGTTGATGAGCCGTGACATCCCTGCTTTTGAGTCGCTGCTGCAAGAAGTCGATCTGACCTTGTAGCCGCTCGGTGCGAGGAAAGTTCTTCCGAAGCACGTCCGCGGCGATCGCCGGGGCATCCTCGCAGCGCTCACTCAATTCCCGCAAAGCGTCATGGAGCGTTTCAGGATAGGCCCGAACCCAGGCAGTGTCACGATCGAAGCACGGCATCTTCGTTAGCGGGATCTTCACCGCTTTGACGAGTCGAAGATGCGTCACCAACTGATCGAGTCGACGCATCTGTCCACTCGAGAGCATTCGGTGAATCGCACGCCGGATCAGCGGATCGTCGATGCCCGACAACAACTCAAGTGTCTCGTAACACAGCCCGCTCTCAAAAAACCAACGTAAGACGTCAAACGCTTGTTCAGCGCCGTCAGCGATCCGCATGGCGAATTGCAGATGATAGAGATTCGTGTGCGAATTGCCCCGCCGAGCGTGTGTCTCGACCAGCTCGATCGCCTCGGCGCGAGAGCTTGCGTACATTGCCGCGTAGGCGGCCGTCGCGCCTTCGAACGCGATCGTCGGACGTTCATAGAGAACGCGTTCAACCACCGCTAGATAGCGGGACAACTGCTCGCGGTCGACCGCCTCTTCTTGGATCGCCGTGACAAGGTCCTCGCAGGAAACGGATGCCCTGATCCGAGCCGGCACGCCGCGTCGCGCGAAAAGGCGGGCGAGTCCCGTCAGCAACCGTTGCTGTTCGATCGTTCGTTGCTGACAAGACTTCCCTAGCGCCAGCTCACTGGCTTGAAGCCATTCCAGACGAACCCGCCAATGCACATCGGACATCGACTCAAAGAATCGGGTCATGGCACGAAGGGTGGCTAGATCGGGCTCGCACGTTGAAATCGCGTTCAGCTGATTCCGCAAGAGTAAAAGCGACTTGGTCATCTCAGCCATGCCCTCGGGCACCTTCAGTAGCTGTTCGATTGTACCGTCACCACCTGCGAACTCGATGTAGCGCATGGGTCCGCACGCGGTCGCCTTTGCGTGAGCTCGCTCAACGGCGCGGGTCGCATCTGCAACGCCGCTGAAGACACCTCGTACATCCTCGATCGTCCGATCATCGATCAACGACGCGAGCAATCGTGTGTAGACACGAACCTGCTTCGGCGTCTGGTGAAGAAGCCAACGGGCATTGGTGATCAGTTCGCCGCGCAAGCGTGGTTGCGAAAGCTGATCGATGGGGGTGCCGCACTTGAGCAACTTGCGAAGCTCATTGGCACGCTTGCTGAAACGCGGCAACTGCGCGCACGCTTCGTCACTCAACTCGCGACAACGCAACGCCTCGACCAAAAACTGAAACCATTTGGGATGGATCGACGGTGCGATTTGATAGAGCCCCAAATGCAACCGCAGATCGTCTTCGGCGATGACGAGTTGATGCATCGAATGAACGTGGTTTCGCAGGAACTTCCAACGAGTTTCATCGACGCCGTCGCGCCGAGTCAATTCAATCTGGAGCACCGTCGACAGCAGCGTCTCCAGTTCGGGGCAGTCCGTCACCATCGATTCCAATTGCGCGTGCATTCGACGACTGCCGATGCGGGCGAGTTGATCGAGTGTCACCCGTTGGCCGTCTAGGCGAGCGGCGATCTGATCACAGAGTTGTTCGACGCGAGCCAGCCACCCATCCGGCTCTCGACTTAGCCGTCGATAGACGTTTGCCGGAAGTGATCGGAGTTGCCGAAGTGCGTGACGAATGCGTTGCATACCCTCCGAGTCAATGCGTGTTTCGTCGAGCCGGCCGCGACCCACATAAATCGACCGTAGCCACGGTCGTTCATCTGGCGCTGGCATCGACAGCAACTCCGGAACCGAACCCGGAAACATCGACAGCGTGGTGCGCATCAACGAACGAGCCTGCCACAGGGCGTCGCGTTTAGCGTATCGTTTGGCCTGCTGAGACATCGCACGGAGAAACGGTGAGAAAACCGGTCGAATATCGACCGCCACTGAGCACCAGAGAGCCGTCGATCGTTTGGCAGGTTCGCGCCCCGTGTGCGCGGCAAAGGAGCCTCGCAGAAGTCCACTTCATCACTCTCGAGCAACCCCGTCACCATGGTGTTCCGAATCAAAGAAAAGTTCTGGTCTTGGGGCAACAACTTCGCGATCTGCGACGATGCGGGGCGACCGGCCTATCACGTCTCCGGAGCTGTTTTTTCGTGGGGTGATCACCTCTCATTCCAAGACCCCGACGGGAATGAGCTGGCCGTCATTAAGCAAAAGCTGTTGTCGTTCAAACCCCGGTACCAGATCGTGATCGAGGGCGAGCCGTTTGCGGAAGTCATTAAGGAATGGAGCTGGTTTAACAAAACATTCTTGCTCGACGTCCCTGGACCGAACGACTACAAGATCGAAGGCTCTTTCTGGGCTCACGAGTTCACTTTCGAAAGGAGCGGGAGGACGGTCGCGTCGGTGAGCAAGAAGTTTTGGTCCTGGACCGATAGCTACGGAGTTGACATTGTCGAGGGAGAGGACGAAGTTGCTGTGCTCTGCGCCTGCATCGTGATCGACCAGGTGCTCCACGACGAATCGAACAACTGAACGCAACTTGACTGACAACTCCCCGTTTTCATTTGCCGGCGATCGCTACTGCACCGAGCCACGTCGCATCAAGCCACTGCACCGCCTTTTTCCGTCATTTAACTTTTATCGAAAGTTTCACTGGCTGGTCTATCAGTCCAGCGTCAAAGCGAAGCGGGGTGAATACGACGGCGCGGCTTGGAGCCTGAGCAGCCATCGCGTCCTGCATGCCCTGGAGTCGGTGGGTGTTGAAGTCGAGTTCGAAGGGCTCGATCACGTCCGCGCACTGAAGTCGTCTTGCGTGTTCGTTGGCAACCACATGAGCATGTTCGAGACGATTATCTTGCCGTCGGTGATTCAGCCGATCACCGACGTGACATTCGTCGTGAAGCAGAGCCTGCTGGATTACCCTATCTTCCGTCATGTGCTTCGTTCTCGCGACCCTATCGGCGTCTCGCGAGACAACCCACGCGAAGACCTCAAAGCCGTCCTCGGCGGAGGAACGGAGCGACTGAAGAAGGGTGTTTCGATCATTGTCTTTCCGCAGACCACACGAAGCGTGACGTTCGAGCCGGATAACTTTAACACGATCGGCGTTAAACTCGCCGCCAGAGCCGGTGTCCCCGTTGTACCGATCGCCCTCGTGACCGATGCCTGGGGCAATGGCAGTTGGATCAAAGACCTCGGCCCGATCAATCCGAGCAAGAAGGTGCGGCTGGCGTTCGGCGAGGCGATTCCGG
>JBCBLJ010000574.1:0-5529 GCA_038520195.1 Planctomycetota bacterium | reverse complement strand
GGGTCGCATTGAAGTAGACCCGAACAGGTCAAATCGGTATTTTTCCTGTGAACATGCGGTGCGCAAGCATTTCCTCACGGGGGAATCTTGCGACAAGTGATTCGGCTCGGCCTGCTTACTGCGAACCGCCCCATCCAATCCCGATCTTCTGGTCGACCCGAGCGTTATGCCTAGCAATTCGTCAAACCGATCCAAGGATCCACGGCCTCTCTTGGAGCGCCGCGGGCCCTTCGGACTGACGTTCGCACTCCTCATTCTGTTTGCGTTCTTTTTCATGATGCCGTCCGCTTTTCGTGCGGCGCGGCTGAGTCTGAATAAGAAAGAGAACGACATTAAGGACTGGCTGCCCTCCGACTTTGTTGAGACCTCGGAGTTGGAGTGGTTTTCGGATCATTTCGTTGGCGAGAGTTTCGTCATCGCAACCTGGCCGGGCTGCAACGAGGACGATCAGCGACTGACGCTTCTGGAATCAAAGCTTCGGCACGAATGTGCGTCGGCCGATCCGGCGTCGGACATTGATGACCCCAAGCTTGCCGACGATTATCGCCGAGCCAAGCAGTTCGGTATCGACAACGGTTTGTTACCGGCCGCCCGATCGATGGACAATTGGGGTGGCGCGAATGAGAAGTGGCTACAGAGTTCCGATGAACAGTGGCACTACATCACTCCTGATGGCCGACTGTTTCGTTGGGAGGAAAAGACCAATGGTCTCAGTCTGCTGTCGCGCAGTCTGCGTCGTGGTGCAGGTACCTACGAGTTGAAGGGAACGTACATCACGGCGTTTGGCGATCAGGAACCGAGCGACATTCCCAATCCGTTTTACAACGATCCTTCGCTAATCTGCGCTCCGATCTTTCAGAGCGTGGAAACCGGTGTGACCTTGGCGTCGAAGTTGGCCGAGGAAGGCGGTCCGCTTTGGCCGGTCGACTTGACGGACCAATCACGACGCGCCGTCGTCGCCAAACGCCGCGCGACCGAACGTCTCACCGGCTCGTTATTTGCACCCGCCGTCCCGCCGGAATTCGCTTGGACAACCTCCGCATTTCTCGCCGCCGTCCCAGCCGATCGCCGCGATGCGATTCCAGACGACTTCGAGTCGTTGGTGAACGAGTCGCTTGATAAGTACGCCGATGATCACCTCGACGGTGATCGAGACGCGTTGGCCGTTGCCCCGAGCGATCTGCAAACGGAAGCTTGGTACGCCGTTTTCGATTCGGTCGGGATCGAACCTCCGCCGCGGCAAACCTGCTTGTTGATCACGTTAACCGACATCGCCAAAGACCATCTCGACCAAGCATTGGGTCGCGGCATCATGGGAGGCCCTCAAGGGCGTTTGTTGCAGTTGGCGAACGACTCGGGCGTTCAACCCGCCGCGCCTCCTTCGATGGCACCGCCGCCATTTGACCGGCCTGAGATTGAGTCAATCGCGGGCGCGCCGCCTTTGCGACTGGGTGGGCCTCCGGTTGATAACGTCGCCATCGACGAGGAAGGCACGGTCACGCTGGTACGGCTGGTTGGATACAGCATCGTCGTTGGATTCGTACTTTCCTATTTTTGCTTCGGCAGCCTGAAGGTCGCCATGATGGTGTTCGTCGTCGGCGGGTCGTCGGCGATGCTCAGCATGGCATGTGTGAGCTGGACCAACGGAAGCGTCGATGCGGTGTTGATGAGCATGCCTTCGTTGGTCTACGTGCTTGGACTGTCCGGCGCGATTCACGTGGTCAATTACTACCGTGATGAGGTCCGTCAGTCGGGACGGAGTGGAGCGGCCGGGCGGGCACTCAAGCATGCGCTCTTTCCCTGCTCGCTGGCGGCGCTGACGACGGCAATCGGATTGGGGTCGCTTGTCACGAGCAACCTGACGCCGATCAATAATTTTGGCTTCTATTCGGCGATCGGTGTCATCGCGACGCTCGCGATTCTATTCTCCTATCTGCCGGCCGCCTTGCAGACTTTTGTGACCGATTCCAAGCGTGTGAAAGAACAGGAAGATCAGGAGCCGCCAGCGGAAAGCTGGCTTTCCAATGCATGGGCATCGGCCGGGCGTGTCATCGCGCGGCGTCACGCGTTGGTGACCGTCACATGTTTGCTCGTCTTGACGGGCGTCGGGCTGGGACTGCGAAAGATCGAAACCTCGGTTCAATTGCTGAAGCTCTTCGATAGCGAGGCGAGGATCATCCGCGACTACGCGTGGCTGGAAAAGAACTTTGGCAAACTGGTTCCGATGGAACTGGTGTTGCGCGTTCCTTCGGGTGTTCAGGAGGGGCAAGCCGATTCGGAGAACGGCGTCGCCGAGGCCGCCCGGCTGAGTTTCTTGGAACGTGTCGAGGCGGTCAGCCGGATTAACTACGTGGTCCAAGAAACGCTCGGCGAGCCGGGGCTGAATGTCGTCGGCAAAGCGACCAGTGCGGACACGTTTTTGCCCGCCTTGCCGGGATGGAGCAATGGCTACTCGGTGATTCGTTCGCACTACGAAAAACAGCTCACCGATGGTCGTGACGAACTTCTCGCCAATGACTATCTGAAACTGGAAGAGTCGGGGCCCTACGCCGGAAGCGAACTGTGGCGAATCAGTCTCCGTGTCGACGCGCTTTCGGATGTCGACTACGGCGCTTTCATTGGAACGCTCCGTACGGCGGTCGAACCGGTGCTTCGCGCCTACGATACGAGAGACGCGGTGATCCGCGAGTTGGTCGCCGACGGCGAATCACTCAAAGCGAAGAAGCCAAGAGTGTTGGTCGTCGGTGCCGGTCGCCCGGGAGGCCTCGGCGAAACGACGTTGATGGAAACGCGCGACAATGAGGCAACGCCGGATGAGTCGTTGATTCGTCGCGACGCGATTTACTTCTCGACGCTCGATGAACTGCTACGGACCGAAGCGATTCCAAAACCGATTTGGATTGATCCCAATGCCGAAGACAACAAGGTCGATGCGGATCGATTGATCAAAGTTGCTTCCGCAGTCGATGCGGTGATTTGGGTCGGCGATCAGCCCGCCGACTCGGGGTTGATTGAAGCCTCGAAAGCGTTCGTGGACGGTCGTCAGATTTTTGACCAGACGATCGAACACACGCTTGCTGAACAGCGTTACCCCGACGCAGTCGGTGCAAAGACGCTGCAAGTTGTTTACACCGGCGCGATCCCCGTGGTTTACAAGGCCCAAAGAACGCTGCTAACGAGCCTGGCCCAATCGATCGGAATGGCGTTTGTGCTGATCGCCATCGTGATGGTCGTGCTTCTCAACCCGGCGACCAATCCGCTGCGCATGCTTGGGCCCAAGAACTTCGGTTCTGGTTTTTTGGCGGGCATGGTTGCAATGATCCCGAACGTTTTTCCGGTGCTACTGGTGTTCGGTGCGATGGGGCATCTCGGTTCACTGGTCGATATTGGAACGATGATGACCGCGTCGGTTGCCATGGGCGTGGCCGTCGACGACACGATTCACTTCCTTTCCTGGTTCCGCTCGTACCTCGATCGAGGCTTCGATCGACTCAAAGCGGTGGAGATGACGTATCGACGCGTTGGGCCTGCAATGACCCAAACGACGATCGTCGGTGGGATCGGTCTCTTTGTCTTCGCCCTTTCCACATTCACTCCCACGCAGCGTTTCGGCTCGCTGATGCTGATTCTGCTCTCGGCCGCGCTGGTGGGTGACCTCGTGCTCTTGCCGGCGCTTCTGGCGGGGCCGCTGGGTCGATTTTTTCGGCCAAGGGAAGGTTCGATCGCGCAGCGAGGCAGCTATCGAGACGAGCTCGCCATTGTGGAACCCGAAGCGAGTGAGGTGGGTAAGGACGGGATCGACACCGAGGGCCTGCCGCACTTGAAGCTTCATGCCCCGAAGCAACGAACCGATCGGTCACATCGTCTCGGCGGTTAGTGATCGGCTCGGGTTGAGCCAGACATCGCGTGCCCAGAAACCGGGTCGCGGAACGGGTTTCCGGAGTCTCTGGTCGATGGCATCAAGAGCCACCGTTTTTGCCGCGGCGTTGGTGCGTCGGTAAAGGGGTCTTGCCGCCGTTCGCGAATTGGTGAGCTACCGCCGCGACGGAAATCCTCTACGATGCTCCTCTGCGGCGGTTGCGCCGGAGAATCTACCGAGCCTCGCGATTTTGGTGAGTTGATTTGAGCCACGTCGTCCATGTTGAACACCCGCTGATCGAGCACCACCTGTGCACCGTGCGAGATCAATCAACGCGTCCGAGTGACTTTCGGGCTGCGGTCCATCGCATCTCCATGATTTTGGGGGTGTCGGCAACGATGGATTTGCCCACCCGTGACAAGCAGGTGACGACGCCGATCTGTGACACGACGGGCCAAGAGTTGTCCGTCAATGTTGCGATTGTGCCCATCCTTCGAGCCGGGCTCGGAATGGTGACACCGATTTTGGAGCTTCTCCCCGATGCCGCGGTGTGGCACCTTGGTTTGTATCGAAACGAAGAGACCGCGGAGCCAGTGGGGTACTACGACAAGTTGCCTCACGAGAACGCACCGCACGTTGCGTTGGTCGTCGATCCGATGTTGGCGACCGGAGGCAGCATCGATTTGGCGGTCCGACGGCTTCAGAAATGGGGCGTAAAAGAGATTCGTGTCGTGAGTCTGATCGCCTCTCAACAGGGCCTCGATCGAATCGGTCGCGACTTTCCCGACATCAAGATCTATGTCGCTGCCATCGATCCAGAGTTGAATGAGCATTCGTTCATCGTGCCGGGGTTGGGCGACGCGGGTGACCGAATTTTTGATACGCCGCAACATGGTTAGTCGTCGATGCAATCTCTGATTTGCCTGCTCGGTTTGGCGACCTTTGTCGCCGCGGCTTGGATCGTCAGTAGTGATCGATGGCGATTCCCGTTTCGCGTTGTGGTCGGCGGGTTGGGCTTGCAGTTCGCGCTCGCATTCTTAGTCCTCAAGACCGAGATCGGGCGAAGGATCTTTGACGCCATCGGCAGTGGATTCGAATTGGTGCTGGGATCGGTTAGTGCCGGGAGTGGCTTTCTGTTTTCGGCGGGCGGCGACACGGAGTTTGTCGAGTCGTTCAATGATTCGTTGGTCGGCACCTTTGCGTTCGGAGTACTGCCCACGGTCATCTTCTTCTCGTCATTGATGAGCATCCTTTACCATCTCGGCGTGATGCAGCGCGTGGTGTGGGCCATGGCCTGGGTCATGAGATTTACTCTTGGCACCAGCGGCCCAGAAACCCTCGCTGCCGCCGCCAACGTGTTCGTTGGCCACACCGAGGCTCCGTTGGTTGTCCGACCGTATCTCGCAAAGATGACGCGGAGCGAATTGAATGCGATGATGACTGGTGGCTTCGCGACGATCACGGGTGGTCTACTTGGCGTGTACGCGGGATGGGACATTGATATCTCCCACTTGATCACCGCTTCGGTGATTAGCGCGCCGGCGGCGCTGCTGATCGCCAAAGTCATGCAACCCGAGTCGACGGAAGTGGAGCTGAACGCGTCGCTCGAGATCGCCTCCGACGAGGAGGATCGTCACGTCAACTTGATCGCCGCGGCCGTGGAAGGCGCG
>JBCBLJ010000291.1:0-9083 GCA_038520195.1 Planctomycetota bacterium | reverse complement strand
TTCCGCGACAGCACCTCCTTCGACAGGAATGTCGTGAGGATCGGGTTCCGATTGGTGCAGTCGCGGAATCCGTATCGAGACGCATCGAGGGGTTTTTATGACGTCGGAAAAGCCGGCGGAGAGACGCGTGTGTTTCCGCTGGTCTCCATGCGCAGCAACTATCTTTCGCACGCCGGAACGCACACTTCCGCGTGCGGAACGACGGCTTACCTTGGCGAAATGGGCTCGAGCGTCACAGCTTTGAACGACAGCGTTTTTGTGTGCGAGCCGATCGGGCACTTGGTGACGCGGTCGATCATTCGATCCGACGGACTCCGCTTGGTCGCGGACCGCGCCGAATCGAAACGCGATTTCCTGGCATCAAGGGATACCTGGTTTCGACCAGCGAGCCTTGCGACCGGACCCAACGGAGCGCTGTACCTCGCGGACATGTATCGAATGTGGGTCGAGCACCCGAAGTTTCTTCCCGAGGAAATCGCGTCCAAACTGGATTGGAGAGCTGGCGATGACCGGGGAAGGATTTACCGGATCGTACCGGTGGGTGAGTCACCTTCGAACTACCAGCCCCCGACGTCCAACGAGGAAGCGGTTGAACTTTTGACAAGCCAAAACGGCTGGCGTCAGTTCACCGGACAACGCTTGATTGTTGAGTCGCAAGCAGCCAAGACCAGTCAGCGACTACGACAACTGCTACGCCACCCCAGCGCGACCACGCGGCTGCACGCGATGTGGACTTTAGTCGGACTCGACGCGTTGCAACGTCAGGACGTATTGACCTTGCTCCATGATCCGAGTGTTCCCGTCCGAACCGACGCTCTGCGCCTCGCCAAATCCTGGATTTCGGACGCAACGGTGTTCGCGGGTGTGTGCGATGCAGTTGCGGCTTCCGATGTTCGAATTCGTTACGCTGCCGCCCTCACACTCGGTGATAGCGAGACCGAAGAAGCGACACGTTTATTGTCGCGGCTTGCACTACAGGACGGTGCGGATCCGATGTTCCTCGACGGATTTCTTTCGTCCGTCGGCACTCGTTCCGGCGCGGTGCTCGCGCGGTTGATCTCCGAGGAATCCTTTCGGTCGAAGCAAGATCCCGGCCGCGCCGAACTCGTCCGGCGTCTCTCGAAGGTCGTCGGTTGCCGCGCGAACATGGACGAAGTCAGAGAGGTGATCCAATTGCTCGAAGCCCCAAGTAGCGATGCATTCTGGTGGGAGATCCCGATACTCGATGGACTGGCCCTTGGACTCCAGCAACATCGTGGAAGTCGCCTTTCGGTGCAATCGCTGCTCAGCAACACTCCGCAAGAACTCACCGCGTGTATCGGGCGGCTTGAGCAATCACTAACTCATTATCAAACAATTGCGACGGATCGAGAACGCTCGATCGAAGCACGCCGATCATCGATCGCATTACTCGCACACCAACCGTTCGCCTCGGCGGAACCGATTTATCGTGAACTGCTGGCTTTGGACCAACCCGGCGAGATACAGGCCGCGTGCTTGCGGTCGATGGTGGCAGCGCGGTCTTCGCAGGCAACCGATGTTTTGCTCGATCACTGGCCTGGACTGGTGCCGAGCGTCCGTGGCGCCGCGACCTACGAAATGCTTCGACGATCCGATTCGACGCTCAAGGCGCTGCGTGCGATGGTCTCCGGTGTCATCGATGCCAGAGTCTTATCGATCGATCAACGCGTGCGACTACTGAAGCATTCCAACGTGGAAATACGTGAGACCGCGACGAGTGTCTTCGGGGGTGCCGTCTCTGCCGATCGTCGTCAGGTTGCCTCGGAATACGAAGCGGCTTTGAAACTGGAGTGTTCTTCGGCACGGGGCGCAATTGTTTTTCAACGGGTCTGCGCGAACTGCCATCGCATTGACGGACAAGGCCAAGAGATCGGACCCGACCTGAGCGACTCGGCAAATCGTTCCAAGCTCGCCTTGCTGCACGATATCCTCGACCCAAACGCGAAGGTCGAACCGCGATACCTGGCGCAAAGCGTCCTGACGAGCGATGGGATCATCTATCGAGGCTTGATCGCGACCGAAACGGCGGACACGGTGGTCCTTTCGATCGCCGGCGGCAAGCAGGCGACCGTTCGTCGAGATGAGATTGAGTCCTTGAAGGTGGATGACGTCTCGCTGATGCCCGTGGGAATTGAAAAGGAGATCGACCAGCGCGACATGGCTGATCTTTTGGAATTCCTAACCAACCGCCCGCGATCAAGCGAATGAAACTCAAGGTCGAATGACGGTGATCATGGGCAATGAGTGCTGGTTTCGACGTCGGCTTGCACCCGGATGAGAAGACGTCTCGACGGGCATACTATTCCTTCAGGAGGATGTCGGATGTTAAGACGTGAGCTTCGTTCTTCCGCTGCGGGGTTGAATCGATTGCCGTTTTGCTTCGGCTTGTTAGCAACCATCCTGTTTTGCGTTGGTTGCAATAGGGAGGCAGCCGAATCGAATCGTGTGGCCGCCCCGACCGTTCCGGGTGAATTGCAGCAGGAACGGGAATCGCTCGTGGCGGAGTCATGGGTGTCGAAATCCAAGACTCAGTGGCCACAGATTGTGTTGACAAACGAGGCGGAGTTCGAGGGGAACCGTTCGTTGCGCGGTGCGAGTGGTTTTCTCATCCAAACCCGTGATGAACGAGTGTTGGCCGCGACGGCTGCACATTTGATCGGACCTGCCGGCGGCGTCGAACCGGAGATTGCCGTCAACGAGCTGACTTCGAAGCTTCGGTTTTGGAAGATGTTTCCGCGCACTCGACCCACGGACTCCGTTTCCATCACCTCGCTCGGCGCTCCCGGACTCGATGATCCAAACTTGGATTGGCTCCTCCTTTCGGTTAGCCAACGCGACCAGCTACCGGCCCAACCACTGCGACTAAGAGAGGAGCCCGTTCGAGTTGGCGAAACCGTCTTCCTGCTTGGCTGTCCTTATGTCGAAAGTGACTGTCAACAAAACGTGTATCGAGGTCGAGTGACGGAGCGGGCCTACGGCGATCGGTTTCGCTATGACATCGAGCCGGCCGTGGATATCCGTGGCTTCAGCGGCGCCCCGATCATCGACGAGAAGGGCTATTTGGTCGGCGTCATGACCGTCTGGTTTGACCCCAAGATGGACGGTGACAACTATCTCGAGGCTGGTGGAGAGGATGTTGCATCGATCTACGATGCCGTCGAGCGCGAGAAGTGAAGCACCGCTTTTAGTTCTCGTATTGGGTGAAGCAGTCTTCTCGAGACAATCCTTCGCACGGACGACCGGGGTGGTGACCGCTCGTTTTGCGGTATTCCTGATATTGCTTTTCGCTTTCCTCGGACGCCGCCTACCTCGGCCAAATCCTCTTTGAGGCAAACGCACATCGAGACGAATCTCCCACTCACCCAAATCACCCCCATCACGTCTACTCAATGTCGATCGGATTTTTCCTCGGTGTCGCCAACTCCTACGCCCCAACGCATACCGCGGAAGCGGCCCGACTTGTTGGCTGCATCAACAACGCCTTGGCATCCAATGGTCATCCGAAATATGTCGACGCGACGCCCCATTTGCCCGAACACGGTATGGGGCGATGCTCGCTCGATCACTTTGGTGCCGGCGGGCTCTCTCGCTTTTTCGCCTTTGCACGTCAGCATGATGTTCACCGCGCGTTTGAGGCGTCGGGCGAGCGAGATGTCTTCCTCCCGATCCGTTTTGACGCACCATTATTAGTTCCCCTGCGCAAATCCAACTGGTTTCCCAGGCAAGCCAAAGTCGGAAGTTTGTACGCGATGCTCGATGCGTTGTTTGAGTTGGCCCCGCTACTTGGCATCCCAATTGAGAATAACGACGTGAACGAATTGGTTGCAGCGCTCATTGACGAGATGCAACCACTTCACGCCAATGATGATGCCGACGCGATCATGCTAGAGGACTTGCGCATGGCATGGTTACTCCACCATGAAGCGGCAAACTTGGCAATAGAGTACAACGTGGCACTCGCCCTGGGACCTTGACCGCGCGCCGACGACTGACGAAATCGATACGCACGTCATCGTCAACCTAAACGACGGCAAGAGAATTCAGTTCCTCGTCAATGAAGTTGCAGTGGGTGCATATGGAACGAAAACCTTTGATTCTTACGCAATAGGTACGTTTCTCGATAATGTGTCGCGTCTGTAGGGATTCTCGTTTGATGCTGTTGGTTCACACGACGGCGGGCTTCGTGGTTTTGCGATCGCCGGCAGCCCGCTGCATCGATTTCTGAGCGACTTCGCGCAAACGCCATCAAACGGGCACTTGAGACCGTCTCACCTCCGATGACAGCAAGCCTCGATTGCTTGGACGCCGAGAGATTCCCGCGTCTTAGCGGAGGCTGGGCTCGGTCTTTCCGGAGACCACTCGAATCGGTGACGATGGCGGTGCACCGGGGGCGGGCAACGTCGGAATCGAAGAGGGAGTCGCGTCGAGAGCGGCGATCCACTGGTTCGGGTCGCTACCGTAGTCTTCGCCGGTCACGCCTTTGAGGCTATTGATCGCGAGATTGATGGTCGCGGGGTCTTGCTCACGGAGCACGATCTTGAGCGAGTCGAGCGGGATGTTTCCGCCATGATTCCCGATCGCCTCGATCGCCGCGTGTTTCACGTCCATTTCGCTCGTCGACCCAATGGTTCCCGCAAGCAACTGTGCCGCTTCGGGTTCGGTCCGCACTCCTAAGGCCTGGCAGGACTCCATCTGCACCTTGATGCTCTCATCGTCGAGTCCTTTCTGGATGATCGCAAGCGCGTTGTCGGTCTTCGCGCGACTCGCCGCTAAAACGGCCAAACGTCTCATCTCGGGGCTGGGATCGTTGTTCACAATCCGGCCGAGGTGTGTTCCCCAGAATTGTTGATCCTTCTCGGGCATGGTCCCGATTTTCCGCGCCAACGAAAGCAATTGGTTGCGGCGTTCGTGATCCGTGACGCCAAGTTCACGGTCCTGTCTCCACTCCCGCATCGTGAAATATGGATTGACCGTCTTAAGTGCGTACAACGGACCGTCCTGACAACCGCAAACGCAGCTGAGCAGGAGCAGGGCGAGGGCTGTCAGGCGAGTGGACGCGTTCGGCATGGTATTCGGGCGGCGAGGAAAGCAAGTCGCAGGTTTGCGCAAACTTGACCTTGGTGGACTATCAAAGCCACGGCGTGCCCGCCAAGATCACTTCGCTTGGCGTACGACCAATTGATCGGGTCGGTCGATCCACACTCGAAGCGGAAAACGCACCGTATCGAGCGTGAACTTTGCGAACGACCGCGGGTTCGTCCACCAACCTGTCGGAAGGTTTCCACCCGATTCGCCCAATCGTTCCAGCGGCGCGTCTTCGAAAAACAAGTGACGCCTCAGATACGGCGTCGACGTGCGTGGAAGGTCCGGCCCGAAGTGTTCATTGCCCGTGATGACGGTCGACGTGAAACCCTGCTGTGAAACGCGAACCGCCATCGCTTGGTTGGGCGGCCGGTCGGCGTTCGATGCCAGCCCCGTGACATGAAGGTTTCCCATCGGTGTCCGCAAGCGAGCAAGTTGAGCCGCCATCGCCTGTTGCCGACGCGCCGCATCGGTGAGTCGCGAGCTCGGCCGACTGGGCTGAATCGCGGGTTGGCTTGGCGTCGGCGAATCGAGCAAATCCGTGACGGGCGCCGGGAGTTCCTCCACGTCTTCCACCTGCACGGTCATCAGCGACCTACCTTGCAGAGGCTGCACGGGGCTCGGCCTCTTCGCCCGCGGACGATCCAGGAAAGCCGGTCTCAGCTCCAGGTGAGGCTTCAGTTCCAACGTGGTTCGTGGCTCGGCGTTGGCTTCGGCCGTCTTCAATCCCGGTGACTTGAGCCGAATGTCCGTGGTCTGACTTGGCGCAGCGGTTTCTCTGGCCACCGACTCCTTCTCGATATCTTCCACCGGCACGGTTGCTAATTCGCCCTGCGCCGGCAAAAGACGCAGCGTCGTTTGAGCGGACGCCGTCAGAGGCAAGAGCAGGGGGAAAAATGCGAAGGCGCGAAGTGCGAGCATATGGCTACCGTTCCAAATGAGACGTCGCCGGCGCTTGCCCGACGGAGACTTAAGCGTCGACTGGTTTATCGGCCTGAAAACTTTCTCGGCTGCTGACAAAATCGATCCGACCGGAAACTTTTTCCTGCGCGCCCCAGCTTGCACGCTGATTGACGACGCATTGGGGAGCGATCGCTGCTTGCCATCAAGCCGACGCCTGTCGGTCTCCGATCACAAAGATACGTTTTTCCCTCTTCGCGGCGAACTCGATGATCGAGCACCCCATGGACGACCATCCCGTTGTGCGACGCTCGTTCATCGAAAGATCCCGAGGAAAGTTTTACCGAGCAAGACGGTGGCTCTCACGGTTCCTACTCGGCGACGAATCAAGTGGCCCGGAGGTGTTTGAGCCGCACGTCGGAACGCTTGAGCCGCGGATCGTTTTGAATGCGACGGCGGAACTGTCGGCGCTAACAGGATTGTCGATCTTGGGCGATGGCGCCAGCGACCAAGTTCAAATCCAATTGGTCGATAACGGCAATTCGATACAGTTAGTCGATAGCGCCGGCGATCCGATCGCGATCAACGGGCACACGACAGGCGCAACCGGCGCTGAAACGGATCCGTTGGCGCTCACGGAGATCGCTGGCGGCAACATCTCGGTCGACCTTGGAGGTGGCCACGACACCCTTCAAGCCACACTGCCCAAACAACTCAGCCTCAACGTGACGGACGGCGCCGGTGACGATGTCGTCGAGTTGGAATTCGACTCGGGGACCGCGCCAGCGACCGGCGCGACGACCGCTCAAGTGGTGGCCGAGACAATCGATCTTCGTCCCTCGGGAAATGCGATCGACGTTTCAGATCGTGCTCTTGTCTTTCAAGGCGACGTGATCGTCGGGAATCCCGGCTTGCAGACGGACATTGAACTTGGCAGCGGATCAATTGATCTCGAAGGAACGCTTACGACGGAAGGTTCACTTTGGGTGAGCGGAAGCGACGCCCTTCTCGACTGGAGCGACGCGGTTGTCGGCTCAGTCGGAGGCAGCCATGACCTTGAAATTTCCCTCGGTTTGGGAGCGTCGGTTTCCATCGGCGAAGTCGGCTTGGGCATCGATGAGTTTAACGTCTCGTCGGCCCGCGACATTGTCTTGGCCGGTGATCTTGACGTCGGAAGTGCGTCCTTCGCGGCAAGCGACGCGATTAGCGCAACGGAAATCGAGATCGACGCCGACCGCCGGATCGAGTTTCTGACGGACTCCGGGTTTTCGGGCACCGTCACGTTGGACGCTCCAGAAACTCTGTTCGACGGTCCCGTTTCGGTCACAGACTCCTCGGCGGTCGTTGTCGAAGGGAGTCTGGTGGATTCCGTGACTCAAACGAGACTTGGAAAAACAGGCGGCGGTGAACTGGTGCTGTCGGGCGACAGCAACCACACGACTGACATCTTGGTCTCCGGTGGTGCGCTAAGGGTTGACGGAACGCTCGGCACTGAGATCGACATCGAGGTTCGGACCGGCGGGACGCTGTCGGGGTCGGGAACCATTGATGGCCGCGCCTCGTTATTCGGCGGAACGCTTGCACCCGCAGCCGAATTCCCGCTGGATCGCGAAGGAGCGTTGCGAATCGCGACGTTGGAGGTGGACGCCGATGCGACACTCGAGTTCGACGTTGCGGGAACGGTCGAAGGTGCGAATGTGGATACGGCGATCGTCCTCAACGGCCCCGTGGATCTGGCTGGAGCGAAGGTGGAGTTCGACCTACTAGCACCGTTGCCAGGCGGTCGAGATTTTTTGATTCTGCAGAACGAGTCCGGCTCGGCGGTAAGCGGTCGCTTGACCGCGATGTTTGACGTCGAAGGAAACACATTGGCGACGCCGCGGATCTTGGAAGAAGGTGATCTAATCCTGACCAGTTTTGGTTTGGGCACCGACACGCCCGCGTACATCACTTACGCGGGCGGTGACGGCAACGATGTCGCGGTGGTGACGGGAGGCAATCACATCCAAACCGGCTCCGCGGACGCAACGTTGATCACGCGAGTGAACGACAACCTACACATTCAGCAGGGAACGGACTTTGCCGACGCACAACAAGCGACTCCAACCATCCGACCACTGGCGGCGCTGAACGGCAACTTTGTCACCGTCCGGGGCGCCTCTCCCGGCTCCGAACTGTTTGTTGATGTGGATGGTTTCAATGATGCGGCACTGCCCTACGACGTCAACCTTTCCTTCCAAGTCGCGGCGGTCGGCGGTCAAGGTAGTGCGCGTCTCTTCGATTCCGACGCATCGACTAACGATGCGGCCGCAACGGTCCAGGCGGAGTTCGTGAGCGCTGACATTCTTCGGATGAACGCGGACCCCGATTCGAATCCCGACTACGACATTTTGCTATCCGGCGTGAACCAGGTTCGCTGGGAGTTGCCAAGCGACGTGTACCGCTTTTTGGCGACGAACCAAGACGACCTGGTGATGTTCTCGGAGAGTTCCGCGCCGGGGATGACCGAGTTAACGCTGAACTCCGCGGGATCAGCGCATCAATTCTTACTTGAGAGCCCGTCCGAAACGCTTTCGCTCGATGCGCGAGGGGGAGACGATCAGTTGATCGTCGAGTCGTTGGCAACCGATTTTCGGGCGGTCCTGTCGCTGGAAGATGGCATTGGAAACGACTCGATCGCCTGGAATGCGGACGCGCGACTCGGCATCGATGCCGTCGCCCGGGACATGAACCTGGAAGCGGAAAGCGTGACGATCCGAGCCAATCTGCAGTTGCTGGGCGGTGGGACGTTGACGATCGGGGCGGCCGATCAGTTGTCGATCGTCGGAGAGATCGAGGTCAATGAAGGACGCATCGCAATCGCCTCCGGCGCGCCGATCAGCGATTTGTCCGGCGCGATGTTGCAAAGTGACAACGACTCCGAAGCCATTTTCCTTGAAGGAGACTCGTTCACGTTGGGTGACGTAATCGCTCCGTCGGGGCAAGTGATCTTGGGCGAGTCCCTTTCTCGTTCGATCGGTGACGTTTCACAATCCGCTTCGACGTCCATCGAATCCCGTGAGTTGATCGCCCATTCGTTG
>JBCBLJ010001088.1:0-2157 GCA_038520195.1 Planctomycetota bacterium | reverse complement strand
CCTTCTAGCAGCGTCATCGTCGCGCCCATTTCGCAAACCTGGCTCCATCGCCGCCTAGACGCGGAAGTCGAGAATGCCATCATCTGCCCTTCACCCAGCACGAGCAGGATTTGGCCATCAGCACCGGTAACAAAGTGGGACGGTTCACACAGCAACTCGGCCACTCGCCTGCCGCCGCGCAAGTGCTCATCCCAACGCCAAATCTCGGGGTTGCTCACCTCCTCGCGGTGGATCGCCGCGAAGACTGACCCGTCAGGGCTCGCGACGGCGTCGATCAACCGCGCCGGCCAATCCCCATCGGGTCGCAATACGAACCAAATCACCGGTACGAGAAGAAGCAACAAGGCAATCTTCCGAAGGACGCCCAGGGTTGTAGTTCGATAACTGTCTTGCAAAATCCTGTTCTCCCTCGGATCGTATCACGTCGCCGGCTCGACATGATTGCCGGAACAATCAACCGGAACACGGATGGAAAGGAACGCAAACACCATCAAGATCATCGGCGAAAACGCCATCCACATGCCAATGGATGGGTCTCGACTCTGCAGTGACTGGCAACTCAGAAAGCAAGCGACCGCAAGCGTGAACCATGCGAACCCTTGCGATCGCATGATCACGAAACCAACTGCGACGAGCACGCCAAACACGACTCCAGAAATCGCCGCGTTCATCATGAGCTCCGCACCGGACGCCGTCGAAACGGCAAGCAACAGTGCGACACCGGTCGTCGCGAGCATCACATCCGCGATTCCAAACTGACCCCTCGATCTTGTCGCCGGACTCTCATCAGACCCCGTTCCAACGTTGGGTGTCGGCCATCGGAAACCGCGATGACGACGGATCAACGCGACGATCACCGGTGGAACAAGGAACACCAGGCAGCACGCAAACAGAAGCGCGAGCCAAACATAGAACTTGCGTCGTGTGGCAGCGAGTCCAAGGAACGCAAGACAACTCGCCGAAGCAATGACGCTTGGCAAAGCGCGGACCGCATCGAATCTCGACTCGTTCGCGGGCCATAAGCTTCGATCCCACGCGCAAAAACAAACGGCAAAGAACACGAGTAGAATCAACCCATCGAAGAATGGTCGCCACGGATTGGATGCATGCAAGCCGTCGTATGTACCAACCAGCACCACGGCAGTGACGACCAAAGAGATGAGAGCAGCGATCGCGGACCGCTCGCTTTCGGATGCGTTCAGGACTCTTCGATGAAGCACCGTTCCATCCGAGGCGACCACTCGAATCTCAGCACCGTCCCGCCAGCGACCCGTGGGTGTCGTTTCCACGGTTCGGCCATCAGACTTCGGAACCAGAGTCTTGGTGCCAAGCACGTTCGGCTTGCTTGGGCGCACAAGTCGACGACTACGACCCTCGGACGAGATCACCCGATACGAATCCGGCTCCCAGATCTCTGCTTGCAAGAGGCTGACCTGTCCCCAGAGTTGACTCAGTTCCCGCTTGGGATTTTCAACTTCAACGAGTTCAGCACCGGTCCACCGCAACACCACTTGACGATCCGATTCCTCGATGAGCAATGTCTCTGCGCCGATCACATAGCGTTTTACCTTTCCATTGCTCTTCCATTGGCTGACGTCCTTACCACTGAGCGCATCGATCACCCGTATCACGGGGTCGTAAAGATCGTCGACGTACAGCACATACGTGTCATTCAAGACCGCGATTTCAAAAAACGAATCCTCGTTCAATCGACGCCACAGCAGGGTTTTTGTTTGTGTGTCAAACGCTCGCAGTTGCTCGTCGCCAAGAATCAGCCACACGCTTCCCGCTCGTGCTGACTCGAAGCGGGCTGGCGCAGCGCGCAACGTCCTCCACCGCGAGCCTTTCCGCAGGGTTTTGTCCCAGTGCCAAATCTCGGGGTACTGGAGCTGCTGGTTGCGAAGAAGAGAAACCAAAATCGTACCGTCCGCCGCCGCGTTGGCCCCGAGCAATTTGACCGGCCATTGAGAGTTCTGGCGTTGGAGCACGACGATGACGGCGAACATGGCCAGCACCATCAACACACGGCGCATTGCAGTAGCCAATTGCGAGCGTCGTGAGATTGGAGGCGATTCGGCGCGTGCGGCCATCCGGATGAACTTCGAAAGCAGTGACGTGTACGTGGTCGTGATGCCAGCGTAGCACGACCGCGCCCCT
>JBCBLJ010001173.1:0-1762 GCA_038520195.1 Planctomycetota bacterium | reverse complement strand
TCCATTGGCTTTTGGTATGTTGCTCCGCATCTCGAACTGTCTTTCGTCGCTGAAGATCGACCAGGACAAGGTCCGCATCATATCCCGCTTCGATGCGTCCCTTGCCCACCATACCCCAAACGCGTGCCGGCGCATCACACATCCATGAGGCGATCTGCGTCAGCTCGCATCGACCCGAATGGGCTTCGTTGAGCATCAATGCCAAGCTGTTTTCGACCGCGGGCAAACCGGAAGGACAATTGGGGTACGGCTGGGCCTTTTCTTCCAAGGTGTGTGGAGCGTGGTCGGTTGCGATCACCTGTACCGTTCCGTCCAACAGAGCGTCGAACAGTTTTGCGTTGTCGGACGCGGTTTTGATCGAAGGGTTCATCTTGATGCGTGAGCCGAGACGGGCGTAGTCATCGACATTAAAGAACACATGGTGAAGGCAGATCTCGGAGGTGACGTACGGTTTTGCCGCCGCAATGATCGGCAGTTCCGCTGCGGTAGAAACGTGAAGCACGTGAAAGCGATGCTTTTCCTTGACCGCGAGCGAAGTGGCTCGGCGAGTCGCGATCACGGCGGCATTTTCATCGCGAACACGGGAATGGTCGGCGACATCGGTTGAGTCGGCAAATCGTTCGGCGTTCGCCCGCACGGTGGTTTCATCCTCGCAGTGCGCGCAGATCGGCAGCATTGTCTCGGCGAAAATCCGTTCGAGCGCCTCCTGTTCGTCGACAAGCAGATTTCCAGTGCTGCTGCCGATGAAGATTTTGATTCCGGGGACATCGGTCGCCTGCGACAATTCCTCGACGTTGTCGGGCGTCGCGCCAATATAAAAGCCGTAGTTGACGAGCGACTTCCCCGCGGCCAGCTTCTCCTTGGCACGCACACCTTCCCGTGTGATGGCGTGTGGAATGGTGTTCGGCATCTCCAAAAACGATGTCACGCCGCCGGCAGCGCACGCGCGGCTCGCGCTTGCGAGGTCTTCCTTGTGTGTCAAACCGGGTTCACGGAAATGAACTTGATCGTCGATCACACCCGGCAGCAAGTGCAACCCCGAACAGTCCACGACCTCGTCCGCTTCAGTGGTGGCTGTCGCGTCGACGTCGAGAATCTTGCCGCCTTGCACCAAGACCGATCCGGTTCGAACTTCGTTGGGAAAGACAATGGAAGCGTTTCGAAAAAGGGTACGTGACATCGGACTCGTTCGTTTGATTGGTTCAACGGCGGGGTCGAAATCGATGGTGGCTTTGTGGGCCAATAGTCCCATCGAGGACGCGGAGCGTTGGCTTCAAGATAGCGCCACGACAAAAGAGTACGCTCCGACTGAATGACTCCAGAATGTAGCCCCGGAGAGCCGCGTCATGAAGAGGCGAAGCGTTCATTCGACGGGCTCCAAATTGGTGGTGGCCGACGCTAGTTCGACAGCCGCCACAGTTGCAATTCCGGGATGGAAGGCCTTCCGATTCTTCCGTCCCGACGCCGGTTTCACATCAACCGTGCTCGGACTCAATGAAGTGTTACTCCGGCTCGGGAAACTTCCAAGTCGAGCACGAGCACGAGTCAGCCATTGCCCGTCAATCTCGGTGTCTTTGATTCGGAGTAGCGCTGTCCAAGAGTGCCTGGTCGAGCAGAATCATCAACTCGCCGCTATCAGCGCAGCGTTCGGAGGGAAAGGGCTGCAAGCATGCGTCGATGAACGGGTCGAGCCATTGCGTCGCAGTTCCGCGACGTTTCTCTGTGAGAGTCGCCGCGATCCGATCGACGAGTCCACTTCCGT
>JBCBLJ010000109.1:0-14848 GCA_038520195.1 Planctomycetota bacterium | reverse complement strand
GGACACCGTCGTTTGCATCATCGAGGCGATGAAGGTGTTCAACGAGATTCCGGCCGAATGCAGTGGGACGGTGTCCGGACTGATCGTCTGGCCGACCTTGACGAACGGCTCGGAGTCCGGGTTGGCCCGCGAATAAAAGGTTCCGACCGAGGGCGCGTTGATCGTGATCGTTCCGTCATCCACCGGAGCTGCCGTCGGTGGTGCCGCGCCAGCCGGCATGGCAGGCATCGCCATTGGGGCCGGAGCCGCAGCGACGACCGGCGCCGGGCCTCCGCGGCCAAGCTTGATGCGATCGTCGCCCTGTTGAAGATCCACTTCGGTGAGTTGATGCTCTTCCATCAACTCAATGATCGCGCGGATGCGTTCGATCTCGAAAACGCCTTCGGATTGTTTGCTCTTGCTCATCTTTGTCTCGTCACAAGGTGTCCGAACCGGTGAGAGGTTTTACAGGATCACCCGACACTCATCGAGACCCTTACGAAAGTCGCTCAACACCTCATGCCCTGTCTCGGTCACCAGCACATCGTCTTCCAATCGAATTCCGAATTCACCGGCAAAATAGACCCCCGGCTCGACGGTGATGACCATGCCGGGCTGCAGGACGTCGTCACTGACCGAAGACAGACGCGGCGACTCGTGGATTCGTAGCCCAACACCGTGTCCAAGGCCGTGGACGAAGTATTCTTCGAAGCCCGCCTGTTTCAAGACCCTTCTCGATGCGTCGTCCACTTCTCGCCCCGTCACGCCCGGACGGATCGCCTCAATTCCGGCAAGCTGAGCGTCCAGAACGGCCCCATAGGCGGACTCGAATCGCGGCGGCGGAGCCCCAAAATGAAACGTCCGTGTCAAATCGCTGGCGTACCCCCCGAGTTTCGTTCCCCAATCGACCAACAACGTCGAGTGATCGCCGATCACCACCTGCCCGCTGTGATAATGCGGCTTTGCACCACCGGGGCCGGCACCGATGATCGGCTCGAAACTGAATCCGCTGCCGCCCAATCGACGGATCGCTCGCTCCAACTCCAAAGTGATCTCGTGCTCGGTCCAGTCGCCGCCGAGTTGGGCGAGGACCGATTCCAACGCTCGCTGGTTGATGTCGACGGCGCGACGGAGCAACTGGATTTCGTCAGCATCCTTGATCGCGCGGAGTTCTTCGACGACGCCGTCGGTCTGCAGCCACTCGATCGCGGGAATCGCTAACTTCAACGCCGTGAAGGTCGCCACGGTTATCGCGCCGGCTTCAATCGCCACCCGTTTTTCTCCTGCCGAACCGATCGTGGCCGCAAACGTCTCCAGTGGCCGCTGGGACGGTGTCTTGACGACCAACTCCAACCCGGGACACTCCTGCTGGAGCTGCTCTTCGTAACGCCCGTCGGTCAGCATCAGCGCGCCGTCGCCGCGAACCAACAACGCCGAACTGTCGCCTGTAAATCCTGTCAAATAGGTGACATTGATTTCGTCGGTCACCAATAAAGCGTCACAGTCCAGCGACGGTAACTTTTCAATGAGCCGGTTCAGTCGCTCTGGCTTCACGGAGCATGCTCCTTCTGTTCTCGATCGATGTGTTGCTGATTGACATGAATGTGTAACCCGGGATACGTGTCGAGTAACCAGTCCCAACCGGCCTCCGAAACCTTTCCGTCGTCCACATACAAAGATTGCAGCTTTGGCAAGTTCGCGATCGCTCGTAGCCCCGCGTCATCGATCGGCACGCCGATCAGATGAATCTGCCTCAGTGACACGAGAGCCGCGATGGCTTGGGCGGCATCGGCATCAAAACGCGGGCCGCCGAGTCGCAGACTTCGCAGCGACGGAAGTTTACTCAGTGCGCGAATGCCTTCGGAAGTCGCCGCACACTGTGGCAAATTCAGGATCCGGATCGATCGACACTCGCCGAGTAAGCGAAGCCCCTCGTCGGTCAATGGCGATTCGCGCAAACGCAAATGGATGAGCGACGGTAGCGTCGCGATCGTGGCAGCACCTTCGTCGGCAACGACTCCCGCGTCCAGAATCAGCGTCTCGAGCCAGTCATCGTCTGCCGACAAGGCCGACACGCTTGCCGCATCCAACTGGGTATCGACGAGCTCGATTCGGTCGGTGCGGCCGGCGCGTCCGTCTGCAAGCTGTTCAGCAAAAGAACGCTCCACCGACAACAGTTCCGGCGGATCGCTCGCTGGTTGGACATCGCTCGATCGTTTGAATGCAAACGCCAGAGCGAGCACCACGCCGGCCACGAAAAAGAACACCCTCATTGCGACTCGGCCGGCCCCAAGGTCTTTGTGGCTGGAAGTTCGACGCGAGGGTCCACCACCGGCGTTTCGGGGAGTTGCAGCTCCAGTTGCTGAGCCTCCATGATCTGTTGCATCATCGGCATCACGACGCTTCGATAAATGCCCTCGGCCATCGGGTACCGCTTCATCATCTGGAACGTTTCATACAAGGACTCGCCTTCGGCCTCGGTAAGGGGGACGGTCATCTCGCGCCCGTTGGCATCGACCATCACCGATTGATAAGACCAACCGCCGTCGTCTTTGCGGGTACGGCTTACGTCGGAGAGTTGCGACGTGTCGACGTCAAACGGGCCCTCGGCCGACGATTCTTTGTTCGCATATTGCGAAACGTCCAACCCGAGCGAACCGGCGATTTTCTCGGACACTTGCTTCACCGATTCGGCATTCGCGATCGACTCCAAACGGTCAAGATTCTTCTCTAACTCCGAACGCTTCCGTTCGTCGGTGAGCTTCGATGCCGCATCGAGCTGGGACTCCAATGACCGTTCGATCTGGCGGTCGGAGACTTCCGCCGTCGCCGCCGCGATCTCCGAGAGCTCTCGTGGAGGAGGTGCCGGGGCGGCTGTCTGGTCGGACGGCGAGGAAGCGGCCTGCGGCGCACCTCCCGTGCGACTGGCGTTGGGGATGTACCAAAGCAACAACACGATCGCCAAAACGAGGTGAACGAAGAGGGACACTCCCACTGCGATTTGTCGACGATTCAACCGCGCCATCAAGTCACTCCCTAAGGAGACAATCTTTCGATCATCCACGACTCCGCCTCACGTCGGTAACTGAGCCGATCATGGAGCCGATCATCGCCTCCTTGCCAAAACTCGATGCGATCGGGTCGAACCGAGTATCCGCCCCAAAAGTCCGGGCAGGGGATGTCACCGCCCTCGAACTTCGACTCCAACTCGCCGAGACGCTCGGCCAGCCGTTGGCGGGATTCGATCACGCTCGACTGATCACTCAAGCTCGCCCCAAGCTGGCTGCCGCGAGGACGGCTCTGAAAATACGCCACCGATCGCTCCCGCGAACATCGCGACGCGACACCCTCGATTCGAACCTGTCGTTCCAAATGAGGCCAGTAAAAACAAAGCGAAACGTTCGCGTTTTCCGAGATCTGTTGGCCCTTCACCGAGTCGTAGTTGGTGTAGAACCAAAATCCCTCCTCATCGAGTCCCTTCAACAGGACCATCCGACTGGTGACTCTGCCGTCGAGTGAACACGTCGACAGATTCATCGCGTTGATTTCGAGCCAATCCGGGGCCTCGGCGGCCAATGCTTCGTCGAGCCAATTGCGAAACTGAACCAATGGGTCCGATTCGATGTCCTGTTCTAAAAGGCTGCCGTGCGTGTAACGCCGGCGCATGGCGTCAAATCCCAAGGGACTGCTCGTATTTGAGAGGCATTCTTGATGGCTGGAATCGACGCGGCGGTCTTTCGCCTGCCGAATTCGATGCCCATGGTGACCGAACACCGCTCGCTGGTACAGCGGCAAGAATCGAAAAGCGGCCGCCGCACCAAACGGATTGGTGTTTCCCAGCGGCACGGCGGGCTCCCGTCGTCTTTGCCAACTTGGCACGCCGGTTGCACGCTGACCAGATTCGTGCCGCGGACTGCCGCATCGTCCGGCTCAAGCGGCAAACCCCGGTCTACTAGGCAAATCATGCAAGAATCAAACCTTCCTGCCCCCGCCGATTCGATGGTCGGCAAACTTCTGGTGGCGTCCTCGCTGGTCGACGATCCGGTACTCCACCGGGCGGTCTGCTTGGTAGTGCATCAGGACCCCGAGAACGTTTTTGCGGTCCTGCTGAATCGGCCGATGGCGCCACATCCGGAATTGAAAAAACTGCTCGACGATCCAAAACCGAACGGGGGTCGATTAACGGATTCCGACGACGCACCAAAAAATAGCAACCTGCCGATCCCCTCAAAACCGTCTCCGCCCGCCATCGGGCCGTCCGAAGCGATCGGTGCGATCCATTTCGGGGGCCCACTCTCAGGACCTGTCGTGGCCGTTCACGACAACCATGAACTCGCCGAAGCCGTTGCCGGCAAAGGGGTCTATGTCGCGGCACAACGCGACGCGTTGGAGAACATCATCAGAGAAAAATCAGGCTCGTACCGGTTGATCGTCGGCCACCTCGGATGGTCTCACAAGCAACTGGCGGACGAACGGAAGTCAGGGTTTTGGCACGTTCTCGACGCGACCGATGACGACGTCTTCACCAGCGATCAGGAAATCTGGTCCTCCGTCATCCGCCGCGCGACGTCCCGTTCGGTCGCGACTTGGCTCGGCATCGCCGACACTCCGTTTTCATCGGAAATCAACTAGAGAGTGAGTGGAGAGTTAGAAGTTGAGAGTTGAAAGTTGGCATTGAAGATGCAACGCTTCGCCTTCGTTTCCACTTTCCACTTTCCACTTTCCACTTTCCACTTTCCATTTTCCACTTTCCACTTTCAACTTTCAACTTTCAACTTTCAACTTTCAACTTTCAACTTTCAACTTTCAACTTTCAACTTTCAACTCAACCAGCGGCATATCAAACGCGCTGGCGACGCCCGCATTGGTGATCCCGCCTCGGTGCACGTTGATGGCGGATCGCAACGAAGCCGATTCGTTGATCGCCCGTTCGACGCCCCAGTCGGCGAGCTGTTTGATCCAAGGCAATGTCGCGTTGGACAACGCGTAGGTACTGGTCCGTCCGACCGCACCCGGCATGTTCGCGACGCAGTAGTGCACGACTTCGTCGATGATATAGGTCGGCTCGCTGTGAGTCGTCGGGCGACTGGTCTCGATGCAACCACCTTGATCGACTGCCACGTCGATCAGCACGCTTCCCGGTTTCATCAACCGCAAGTCTTCTGCGCGAACTAATCGTGGTGCCTTGGCGCCGGGGATCAACACCGAACCGATCACCAAGTCGGCAAGCTTGATCTCGTCCAGGATGTTGTGACGGTCGCTGTACAAGGTATTCACGTTCGCGGGCATTACATCGTCCAAGTAGCGCAGCCGATCGAGGTTCACGTCCAGGATCGAGACGTCCGCTTGAAAGCCCGCCGCAATTCGCGCGGCATTGGCTCCGACCACACCACCGCCGAGGATGGTGATGTGAGCCGGCGCAACACCCGGGACGCCGCCGAGCAGAATGCCACGCCCCTCTTGGGGTTTCTCCAGAAACTTTGCCCCCTCTTGGATGCTCATTCGCCCCGCCACTTCGCTCATCGGCGTCAGCAGTGGGAGGCGGCCTCGATCGTCCAGCGTCTCATACGCCACGCACGTCGCGCCCGAGCCAACCATCGCATCGGTCAACTCCCGACTCGCCGCGAAATGAAAGTACGTGAACACCAACTGGCCGTCACGAATCATCTCGTATTCCTGCGGCTGCGGCTCCTTCACTTTCACGATCATGTCGCTTTGCTCGAACACGTCACTCGCGGCGCTCACCATTTCCGCGCCGGCCCGCAGGTAATCATGATCGGCAAGCCCGGATCCGAGCCCCGCACCGGCTTGCATGATCACGCGATGTCCGCGAGCGATCAGCTCCTCGACGCCGACGGGCAACATCGCAACTCGGTACTCGTCCGTTTTCACTTCCGCCGGAACACCAACGATCATTTCAAAGCTCTCCCATTTTCCCGTAAGCCAGTTTCAACGCCGCCGCCAAACCATCATCCCGACCGATCAAGCATCGACCGGGAGCATTCCCACCCTTTCGTCGATGGTGCGGTTCACATTTAGACACGCCGAGCCGCCTTTACCAACAACCGCCGACACTTCGCTAAAGTCAAGTCTCTCCTCAGGCGGGGTGGCCACATCGACGGGAGGATCGAACCTCAATCATCGACCACAGGCGTATGTTCAAACAGTTTCGTCCGTGTTTTGCAATCGGGCTCTTCCTAGCGATTGCCGGATGCACCAAGACACCCTCGCCGTCAGCACCGCAAGCCGCGGGGGACACGAGCGCATCGCCCAGCGACGAACCAACGGCTGCCGTCACATCGCCGCCGCCGGCGATCGAGTTGGCCGACTTACCCGAACCCGACGGCGAAGACGGCAAGTACTCGGTCGCGCAGGTGATGCAGTTGGCGCACAAGAGCCGCCTCTATCGGGAACTCTTTCGAGTCCCCGTCGATCCCAACGTTGCGGAACGACTCACACTGCTGTACTCGGGACTCCCATCACAGTCACCCCCCGAGGGAGATGATGATTCGTGGATTGAGCGTTCCACGGCGCTTGTTGAGTCGGCCGAAAAGATCATCGCCGGCGATGCGGAAAGCATTCCCGCATTCAAGAAGGCGGTGAATTGCAACTCCTGCCACAATCGCCATCGCTAGAGTCGAGACTCTTGATTTGGGCCGAAGCTCGCGACTCGGCCGAAGCCCGTCGGCTAAACTCGGTGCAGCCTCCCACGATCGCCCACCGAGCCAGCCATGCAACGTGACGTCTTCTTCTGCGCGATTCTACTGCTCCTTTTCCACACGCAGGCTTTCTCGCAGACCTCGATCCCCGCCAACAACGACACCCTTCCCACCGGCGACGAAACCGTTCCTGCGGGCAATGAAAAAGTCGCCGAGATCTTTCGCACGTTCAAAGGTCGCGGGGTCATGCGCGACGAGTCGGTGCCGACGCCCCCCGACAAAATGGTCCAGCAGCTGCATCCCCGCGAAGGCGTCGACGTCGATCTTGTCGCCGCCGAACCAACTCTCTCTCAGCCACTCTTTCTCACGTGGGACTCTCGCGGGCGAATGTGGGTCGTTCAATATCGCCAGTATCAATACCCCGCCGGACTCAAAGTCGTTCGCTTTGACCAGCACCTTCGCGCGGTCTTCGATAAAGTCCCCGAGCCTCCGCCGCTCGGGGCACCTGGCGCGGATCGCATCACCGTCTTTGAAGACTCCGATGGCGATGGCCACTACGACTCACACAAAGACGTTCTCACCGGGCTCAACATCGCCACGAGTGTGCAAGTCGGCCCGCGCGGCATCTGGGTGTTGAATCCGCCCTATCTGCTGCACTACCCCGACGTCGACGGCGACGACATTCCCGACGGTGACCCCGAAGTTCATCTCTCGGGTTTCGGTTTACAAGACACACACTCGGTGGCCAACAGTCTGATGTTTGGCCCCGACGGATGGCTTTACGGCGCGAATGGAAGCACCACCGGCGGCACCGTCAGTTCCAAGGTCACACGTGGAGTCCGCTTCGAGGGCCAGTGCATTTGGCGATACCATCCCGACACCCAGGTGTTTGAGATCTATGCCGAAGGCGGCGGCAACACGTTCAGCCTCGACATCGATTCCAAGGGACGCGTGTTCTCCGGAACCAACGGTGGCAACCGCCGCGGCTACTATTACCCGCAAGGCAGCTACGCTGACAAGAACTGGGGCAAGCACGGGCCGCTCACCAATCCGTATGCCTTCGGCTACTTCGGCTGCATGCAGTCGGAGGGCGACACCCGGCGCTTCGCACAAGCGTTCTGTATCTACGAGGGTGGGCTTTTCCCCACGGAGTACGACGAGACGATCGTCGCCCCGAATTCGCTGCATAATCTCGTCTGGAACAGCGAAAGGATCGCCCAGGGTTCCACCTATCGGACCGTCGACCGCGACAATCTACTGGACTCCGACGATCGATGGTTTCGTCCGGTCTACGGTGGCGTTGGCCCCGATGGTGCGATCTACATCGCCGATTGGTATGACACACGGCTCAGCCACGTGAGTCCCGTTGACGATTGGCACAAAGAGAGCGGACGTGTTTATCGCTTGCGGCCTACCGGGACAACGCCGAACTATGTTCACGGCGACCTCCGCAAGTTACCGAGCGGCGAGTTGATCGCCAAGTTCTCCGCAGCCAACAAATGGGTCCGGCAACGGGCGATGCTCGAACTTGGCTGGCGCGGCGATGAATCGGTCATGCCCAAGTTGGTCGGGATGGTCAACGAACAAGCTTCCTTGGAAGCTCTCTGGGCGATTCATTTGATGGGCAAACTCGATCGCGGACTCGCCGTCGGTTGGCTCACGCACAGCGACGCGCACATCCGTCGGTGGGTGATCCGGCTGCTCGGAGACCGCCGCGAACAGAATGTCATCGAGTTGGTTTCCGCCGCCAAGTCGGAAAAAGAGACACAAGTTCGCTCGCAACTGGCATCCACGTCCAAGCGAATCGATGCAGCGACCGGTTTGAGTGTCATTAACCAGTTGCTACGTGGCGACACAGATGCGAAGGATCCTCATTTGCCTCTCCTGTACTGGTGGGGCATCGAAGGTCACGCGGATAACTGGCCCGCCGTGGAGTCTTTCTTGAGCGACAACTCACTTTGGCGCGTCGCACTCTTCCGTGATCAGATCCTCGGCCGCTTGATGCAGCGGTACGCGTCCAGCGGAAAGCCGGACGATCTCAAGCACTGCGAACAACTCGTCGCGATGTCACCGGATCGTGGGAGCCGAGAAACTCTGTTGCGGGGCTTGAACAAAGCCTTTCAAGGTCGCTCGATTCCCCCGTTGCCTGACGATCTAAACGCGGCTTTGGCGGAGTATCAACGGTCGCGCGGAACTGCCGGTGCGGTGCTCGGCCTGCGTCGTGGGACCGAAGGCGCGGCGGCGGAAGCGATTCGCGTGATGCGTTCCCGGACAACCGATCTCGGCGTGCGAATCGAACTCGCTCGCGCGTTCTCGGAAATCAAGCACGTGACCGCCATCGATCCCCTGATTCGATTAGCGATTGCCCGCGACACCTCCGAACCAGCACTGCAGCGTGTCGCGCTGTCATCGTTGGCAAGCTACTCAGACGATCGAATCGCGACGAGTCTGGTCGGCGCGCTCTACTCCAAGATTTCCAACGAACATGAATTGCGAGCCACGGCCTGCCGGACGCTCGCGAGTCGAAAGCCCTGGGCGGCGCGACTGCTACGAGAAATCAACGAGTGGCGGCTCAAGAAGGAAGATGTCCCCGCCGACGTGGTCCAACGGTTGCGAACGTTCGCCGAGCCCGAAATCGTCAACGCCGTGGATCAAGCCTTTGGCAAGCCGGTCGCGATTTCGTCCGCTGTCAAACGGGAAGAGATTCATCGGCTTAGCACGCAGTTGCAGGGTCCTGGTGGTGACGCCGACTCCGGGAAAATTCACTTCGACAAGATTTGCGGTAACTGCCACAAGCTCTTCGGGGAGGGAAAGAACATCGGTCCGCCGCTGGATGGCTACGAGCGCGCAAACCTGAAGTTCTGGCTCAACGCCATCGTCGAACCAAGCCTCGAAATCCGAGAGGGCTATCAAACCTACGCTGCTCTCACGAACGATGGCCGCGTCGTCACCGGCGTCGTCACCGATCAGAATCCCGTCACGGTGACGCTGAAAACGGCGGATCAGAAGATCGTGATCCCGCGAGCGGACCTCGAGGAATTTCGGGCCGTCAAAACATCGCTCATGCCCGAAACGCTGCTTCAACCGCTAAACGATCAACAACTGCGAGACCTCTTCGCTTACCTCCGTCTGGGAACGCGATGAAAGGAGCGTTCTGATCTCTTCAGACGCATCCAATGTTTAGGAACGTTCCATCGTGGTCTTGCCGTAGAAGCTCGCGACCAGCCCCGTTTCGACGAACGAGTTGACTCCGCCGGCTGGCCTGGTGATTCACTCTCTTGCCTATCGCTCGTCCGCTGCGCCGGTTGCAGACTGAGGCTCGCCGATGCTGCCGAAGACTTAGCGTTTGATCCCCCTTCGGTCGCGTGCGTTTGATCGAGAGCTGTAACAAACTCGCCGCGGTCTCGCTTGAGGCTGAAGTCGACGATCGCCCTGCTCGTCGAAGCCTGCCATCGACGATCCACGCAACCAAAACGAGTTCATCGAAAATGAGAAATCCACGCTCTCTCACCTACCTCGCCTTACCCCTGTTGGCGTTTTGCGGAGCCGCCGCGACCGCAGACAATGTCACGATCTCGACAATCAGCAACGACGTTGTCGCAACCGGTGACAGTGAAGACAACGAAATCCAAGTGCAGCACTTGCGAGGACGCCGACACCGATTCACGGGACTCAACGGCACCATGATCAATGGTCAATTTCAATCAATTGAACTCGAGATTCGGGACGATCTCGTTTTCCGAATGCATGACGGCGACGACTTTATCGACATCCGATCAGCGGCAATTGAAAACGTTTGGCATGCAGACCTGGAAATCAATCTTGGCTCAGGATCCGACACGGTCTTGATGACGGATACGAACGTTCAACGAACCATCGAAATCAACGGAGACGCCCCGCCACCGCGAAACCGTCGGACACTTCCCGTTTTCACACGTCCCTTACGTGTTGTCTTGAGTAACGATGTCGTCATGCTCGAAGGCGTCTCATTCCAAGACCTCGAGCTAAGGACATTTGGGGGTCATGATTCAATCGAAGTCCTCGGTTGCGTTGGCGAAGCCGTCGAGATCGAAGCCCAGGGGAGCACGTTGACGGTGATCGATCACAACGACTTGGAAAGCCTGCGTTTGACGACCGGATCACTCGGCGATCGGATTCACATCGGTGACAACAATATCACTCGCGGCTTTGGCATGGACACAGGCGCGGGCGACGATGAAGTTCATTTCTTTCGCAATTTCTTTGTGGCTGCCGGGCCGTCAGCAAACGCGACCTTGGGGGCGGGCAACGACTTGTTGCGATTTCACGATAACTTCTATGGCGATACTTGGATGACTGCCGGCTACCCGTTCGGTTTCTTTGGCGGCGAGGGAACCGACCGAATGGAAGGCGGGGCCCTCCGTTGGTTTAGCGATCCGGTTCGATACTACGAGTTCGAAGACGAAAACCACCTTCAATTGATCGACACCTTCTTCCTTTGAGACGCAACAGGTTGCCGAGGAGGAAAACGATGCGTACGGAAAGAACCACTGTGCGGCGTTCGGGGGCACGTCGCACACTGTCATCCGCACACGGCTCAACCTGTCGTCGGCCTGGTTGGGCGATGAGACTGTCGCCGATGTTGGTCCTGGTCTTGTTTTCGGTCGGCCCGCTGGCGGTTGCATGGAGGAATTGGTCGCGGCAGAGCCGGTTGATTGAACAAGCCGATCGCACTCAGGCGACCGTCGTCACGTTCAAGGTACTGGAGAAACCCGCGACCGGTCGCGTCCCCGTCTTTCAGTATTCACTTGACGGCGAAACGTTTCGATGGAATCCGAGTCATAGTCGAAAGTCGCCTCTCTACCGCAAGAACGATGTCGTGGATGTCTATGTTCTTCGCCAGGACCGCAGCGTGATCCTGATCGACGATTTTTACAATCGTTGGGGAAGCAACAGTTTGCTGGTCGGTTTCTCGGCGATTTCGTCCTACCTGTCGTTCAGGTTTCTTCAGGTGCTGATGGCGACTCGCCGCGTTTGATGCGGGAGATGCTCATCGGCCGAGATCGCTCCATCGCTAGATTGACCGCAGTGCTAAGGCAACGCGAACATTCATATGATCGGTGGTCGAGTTTCAGCGGACCGCTCCATCCTGAATGTCCAACACGCTCGCGGGGACCCGCACGACGCGGAATCCAATCGTCCGGCTCGTCCCACTGGGACGCCATCGGCCACGCGCACCAGCCAAGCAACCGGGAAACGCAGTGGAACAATCCGCGAAGCAATCATCGCCTCGAATCACGCGACTTGTCCCGGACTCAGGCCCCGTGGGATTCGTCGTTTCCTCGCTCGATGGTGGGCCGTACCAATCCGAGCACCACTCTGAAACGTTGCCAAGCATGTCGTGCAGCCCCCAAGGATTGGGAGCCTTTGTTCCGACCTGTCGATGCCCGGTGCTTCCCTCGCCTTCATCCGTCGTGGCGAAGGTCCACGCGATCTCCTTCAGTTCGCCATAGCGTGCTCCAGTTGTCCCGGCACGGCAAGCGTACTCCCACTCCGCCTCCGTCGGGAGCCGATAGTCGTAGTGCTTGTCTATCGCTGAGAGTCCATCGCAGAACCTTACCGCGTCCTGCCAAGAAATCTGCTCCACCGGGTTGTGTAATTTCAACCGGTATTGCCAGAACGAAGGCCTTTTTCCAGTGACCAACTCGTATTGGGTCTGGCTGACTTCGGTTTCCAGCATCCAAAAGCCGTTGGTCAGGCGCACGCCATGTGGTTGGACAAATCGCTCGCCATATGCGGCCGCTACCTCCTTCGACGCGCCCATCCTGAACTCGCCGGGTGGGCACCAACGAAAAGCAAACCCGACACCGTGGAACATGGCTTCGGAGCGGGTTCCGGCCGGACGCCCCGCTTCCTCCGCCGTGGCTCTTGGGCCAACTAAGACAAACAGAACAAAGCAGATCCGAACGACGGACTCCATTTCAGTTGATCGCATCGAGTGATTTAACCTCGGAGTTGATGACAGGCCTTCTTTGGGTCGGCGTCCGAGTCTGGGTGAAGGATGCATTCTACTCGGTGTGAGCCGCGATCAATGCACCGGCATCGCGGGTGGCTCATTCCAAAAGAACGACCACGGTCCCATCATTTAGAGTGATGGTGTCGGTCGATTCGTTTTTCCCCGCGAACCGAAAACGGTCGCCGACACCGAAAGGCAGTCGCGGCAACTCACCCGAATAGCACCCATGGAACATATGGGTTCCTAAATTCAATCGCATTGTCGAACTGTTGTTAACACACACGGCGACAAACGTCACCTCATCCCAAAGCATCTCGTTGCCATCCTCGTCCCAACCGTGGCACATCGCCAAGTCAGTTTCGTCGATCAATGTAACTTGCCAAACACGATCGGCCGTCGAATCGAACCGCGCGAGCCAAATGCGGCCAAGGCAAACAAGTACGATCACCGCGACGAGGAACGCGCACCCGATGAAGAGAATCCGAGGCGAAACGGAGCGGGCGTTTCGATTTCCAGACGTTTGGGTTTCCTCAGGCATCCGTCACACCGGTTCAGGGGCGATTGGTCGGCGCATGCGATTGACCTTCTTGCTTCGGATCCGGCTGCTTTAAAGAGTTGCTGACATCGCTTGGCTCGTCCACGTTGTCGTTGCCGAAACCGTTGTGCTGCTGCATCTCGTGCGACCAAAGCGGGCTGCCATCAGAGTGTTCGACCGGAGACTCTGAAAGCGCGTGGATGTAGCGGTCGACGAGGACGTCATATTCATCGCGTGTTTCGTAGGTTGGGCGAAAATCATCTCGCAGTGCTCGAAGTTCTGAGAGCACCGCGGTTGCTCGGTCGTTCTCGAGTTCGATGATGGTGTTTTGGATGAGGTCTTTGGTCGCTTCGGAGAAATAAATATTCGATTGAAGACGGTCCAGTTTGCCGACGATCCATGCCACACCAATCGCCATCGCAATGGAGCAGAGGCCGAGCGTGATCCGGACGCCGCGATTCTCACCGAACTCCGACATTAGCCAAGCAATAGGGAATGCGACGACAAGAAACAGAATGATCTCAAGCATCAGCCGGCATTTCCTGTTCGAAAGGGTTCGTCAGGTAACGTCAACATCACCGGCCGCAAACCGATGGATCAAGTCAGCATCAACAGAAAGACGGTCAAACCAACAAGTCCCAAGACTGCGCTGATCACGCATAACGCGACCGCGAGGCCGCGGAACGAAAACGAGTGGTCGCTCGTCACATCGTTTTGACCTGCGGATCGCTGCTGACGAATTCGCCGCTTTGCGGCAACGATCCATTGCTGCTCTTCCGCCGTCGGCATCACCGGTTCGTGCCAGATGTCGTCCCACACGATCCTACTCGCTCCTATCGGCGTTTCGCGTTTGCGATCTCGGAGAAGAATGGATTGAATTCCCGTCCACAGTCAAGCCTTCAATGCCTCGTATCGCCGATCGAGTTGGACCGACATCTCTCATTCGAAAACAACGTGGATTCCCGAAAGGGCGTCGGTGCGGAGGTCGCACTCGTGGGACTCGACGGGGCGATTCAACTCCAAAACCATGATTCGTTTCAATCGAGGAAAACCGAGCAATACATCGCGCATTTCGCCGGAGAGCGTCGGGTTGTAAATCCGAATCTGCTCCACATAGTGCTTCGGAAGTTCCTCGTTCAGTTCCACCGCCGTGAACCCCGACAACTCGTTGAATGTGAGGTCCAAGTAGGTGATATGTGTGTAATCGCGACGCGTTTGTTCCGGTAGCAACCTGCTAAGCCAGTCTGGCAAGACGCATGCCGCTTCGAAATCCGCAATGTCGAAACATGTTTCGTCGAGCATCTTTCGTTCGAAGGCGGAGTATTCCTGATGGAAACGGTGGTCGCGAGCAATGACGGCGAAGACGACTCCAACGAACACGACCAGTCCGATAAGAGTGCGAAGTCGGAAGCGCACGTGAAAGAACTGCTTGAACGAGGAAAGAGGATGCGGATCAAAGGATCCATCGATGGCGTTGGGGCGCACTGCCGCCGATCGTTTCCTAAACAAACCACTGAGATGCCAGGTTGCCGACGAACGAAATCGCAAGTGCGGCAAAAAAGTAATAGCCGCCCGTCTGTAACCGAGCCGCCCAAACTTCGCGAGTCGAGACTCCAAGCAGAACGGTTGTTGCCAACACAATCGCCACGTAGATCGAGTGCAGACCATTGCCATAGTCCT
>JBCBLJ010000222.1:0-10630 GCA_038520195.1 Planctomycetota bacterium | reverse complement strand
TGTATACATCAGGGACAAATGATGTCCAATGGTTGCGTTGCAGTTTTCCAAAAACGGAAGGAACCGACGACGGAGCGCACGCAACAACAAGCTCTTTGAGCACGTGGCGAGTGGTTACAGAGCCGCCAAATAGAACGAAACGCGAATGAAGAGCGATGCTATGGGATGTTTGGAGCTGAATCGCTGATTTCGCTCGGATCGGTGTTCGGTCCTGCGAAGTATTGAATACTTTCAACTGACACCGATTCGACGCAAGAAGAGCCGTTCGCATATTCCAGTTGCGACATGGCATACTCTTCAATGAACGCCTTGTCGATAAACTCCAACGAGTTGCCACGCGAATGATTTTCATAGGCCAGTCGTTCGACGCACGTTTCGATCGAACGACTCAGGACTCGATCGTGTTTCAATCGGATACGGGTGACGATTCGAATCCTCTCATCAGTCGGCTCATGTCGTACTTCGCGGGTGATTGAGTGCTCAAGTTCGCCTGCTGCGACAAATGCGAGCGGCCGTGATTCGCTGGATGAGAAACCGGTCGCGAATCGATCGTCTCTCGAGAGATGGGAACCCCAGGCCATCAGCATCGCGAGTAGCAGGCAGCAAAGCAGGAACAGCCTCAAGCTGTACTTTCGGTGCATCGCGATCGTCATTGGTTTCGACCGTCGGCTGGAATAGGCAAGTCTGACGCTTCCCGAGGACATGATTCGACAACCTGATTGTACGCTCCACGATGTACCGCCGTAGGCCGTTCATGTGCGACGTGGACAAATCGGTACGATCCATCAAGTTTGGTCGCGGGTGTTTCCAGGTTCTCTACTGAAGTTGCTGCGCCATCAGTCAATCCGATGCGCTCCGGTGGACGGGTCGAGAGGAGCATTCGGCGTCTGGTACACCGTTTCTGTTGAGTCAATTTTGTGGGAAGTTCTCTCGGATACGACCGCGCTCGCTTCGGGAGTGAGCCGTTTTTCAATGGAGTCATGGGATGAGTCGGACGCTCTATGAGCTGCTGGGTGGCGAGGAAGGGGTGCGACGGATTGTTGATCGGTTTTACGACCTGATGTCGGAGTTGCCGGAGGCGAAGACGATTCTTGCGCTCCATCCAGAGGATCTGGCAGGCTCTCGAGAAAAGTTGTTCAAGTTTTTGTCGGGATTCTTCGGTGGACCGTCGCTTTACATTGAGGAATATGGCCATCCGCGGTTACGCGCGCGACACTTGCCGTTTTCAATCGGCGAAGAGGAACGAGATCAGTGGATGCTGTGCATGAATCGCGCGATCGATGAGTTGGTCGACGATCCGGTGCTTGCCTCGCACCTCAAGACCACGTTCTATCGGACGGCGGATCACATGCGTAATCGATCGGAGTAGTCAACTCGTGCCGGGGCTCCGTACCCACGGTCGAGAGCCAGCCCACGGATCGACATCAATCCGATTCGCGGTCCCTTTATGTGGTACCGATGCTTCGTGGCGGTTGTCACGCTATGATCTGGCAATTCATCGTGACGCAAAAACGAAAGAACAGCAGATGAGACGCTTCCTTTGTGCATTCCTTTTCCCCGTCGTGTTTCTTTCGCCCGTTCGGGGGCAAGACAAAGCGATTGAAGAGCATGGTCACAGTCATGCTCCGGCTGCCGCGAAGCCCGCGGATGTGTACCGGCCAACGGTGCTTCCCGATCGCGTGGTGTTAAGCTGGACGGGAGACCCAGCGACGAGTCAAGCGGTGACCTGGCGGACATCAACGGATGTCAAGCATGCGGTCGCACAGGTTGCGGTGGCTTCTGGGAATCCTGCGTTTACCGAATCCGCTTGGCCCGTCGAGGCGGCGACGCAATCGCTGAAGACGGACCTCGGGGCGGCTCACTTTCACACCGCGCAATTCACCGACCTGAAGCCAGCGACGAAGTATGCCTACCGTGTAGGTGATGGCAAGAATTGGAGCGAGTGGTTCCACTTTCGCACCGCTCACGCGACCGCCGAGCCGTTTTCGTTCATCTACTTCGGCGACGCTCAGAACAACATTCGGTCGATGTGGTCACGTGTCATTCGAGAGGCTTATTCCGACGCGCCCAAAGCGAGCTTCTTTTTGCATGCGGGTGACCTGATCAATCGCGCCGAATCGGACGCCGAGTGGGGCGAGTGGTTCGGTGCGGGCGGGCATCTCAACGCGATGACCCCGAGTCTCGCGGTGCCGGGGAACCACGAACAAGCCAAGCAGGCCTTCGGCGCGCGCCGTTTGTCGCATCATTGGCGGCCGACATTCGCGTTCCCAGAGAATGGTCCCGAGGGATTGAAGGAGTCGTGTTACACGCTGGTCTATCAAGGCGTCCGATTCGTTTGCCTCAACAGTAACACGTCACTCGGCAAGCAAGCGGAGTGGCTGGAAGCGACGCTCGCAGCCAACGAAGAGAAGTGGGTTGTTTGCACGTTTCACCACCCCGTTTTTTCGACGGGAGGTGACCGCGACAACCCAGAGCTGCGTCGGTTATGGAAGCCGATTCTCGACAAACACCGAGTTGACATCGTACTTCAAGGTCACGATCACACTTACGGTCGCACGGGACTGGAGACACCGGTGATCGAGAATGTCGCCGAAGGTGTGACGCAGGTCGACGTCGAGACTGGGACGGTTTACGTCGTGTCGGTGAGTGGTCCGAAGATGTATCCGCTGCAACGTCATGACTTCATGAAGAAGCAGCTCGCCAACACGCAGCTGTATCAGATCATCCACATCGAGGGTGACAAGCTGCGATACGAAGCGAGGACCGCGATCGGAGAAGTCTATGATGCGTTTGAGCTTGCCAAGCGGCCCGGCGAGATCAATCAGCTGACGGAGCTCGTGGATTGAGTGGCTCCGGGCCGGCAGTGTTGGTGCCCAGCAGTGTTGGTGCCCAGCAGTATTGGTGCTCAGCAGTGTTGGTGCCCAGCAGTGTTGGTGCCCAGCAGTGTTGGTGCCCAGCAGTGTTGGTGCCCAGCAGTGTTGGGGCTCAGCAGTCAGCGCTCAGGCACATCGCACTTTTAGGACTCAGTCTCCGCTCAGTTGATGGCCCCAACGGGTTTTTTCAGAGACGGGCGCAGGTGCCTCCTTTCGCCCGTGCAACGTTGAGAAGCCGTTGGCTCGAGCCGCCGCGGGAGTGCGGTTGCGACTATGCGGCCGCGGGCTTGGCGAGATACGGAAAGACGTGCAGTCCGTTCGCGTCAGATTGCTCGATTTTTCGCCGGAACGCCTTGGGGCTGAGGTGATCTTCGAAGTATTCGATCGCGCCACGGCGGAGAGATTCGATCTGCTCAGGAGCCATTCGATCGATCCGATCGATGAGGCGACGAAGGTCGCTGGTGGATTCATACGCCAGGCAGTTTTTTCCATCGGACAACGCCGGATGGAACAGAGAACCGTACTGGACGATCGGAATCGTTCCCACGGCCAGTGCTTCGACGCAGTTGTGACAGAGCGGGTAGTCGCCGCCGGGCGCGGCGACAAAGAACTGTGCGTTGGCGAGGGAGCCGAGCCACTCGTCCGCCGCGAGGCGGTAGCGAGTGGAATCGATGAGCACGAATCCGTCATCGCCCCGTGACTGCATGGCAAGGAGTTGCGAATCGGATTCAATCCGCGTCGTTCGTTGACCGTAGGCGTGGATCAACGTGTGGACGACATCGTGGCGATTGATCATCGGTCGGACCGTGTACTTCCTGATTTTCTGGTACGCCTTTTGTTGAAAGTAGCCGCCAAAGAAAACGCGCCAGCGGCGATCTCCTTCGCGATAGGCCTCGAAGCGATCATCTTCACGGTTTTGCCAGACCGCGGGATAGCAACTGTATGGCAACGGAATCTCGTCCGCATTCAACCCGCGGCGCAGACTCGTCGAGACTCGCAAGGTTCGGTCCGCGAGCGGGTGCGCGGGGTGGCGATCGGAGAGGCAAAGATCAAATCGCTCAGGGCTCGAGTCAGGATCGTAGACACGAGTGGTTTGGATGGCCCAGCCTTTGAACGGTTTGTGGCCGGTTTGCAAAAAAGAAAGTCGCGGTGTGAGCCAAAGGTCATACCCGCTGCGATGCAAGAGAGTTACCAACGCATGGAATCGGCGACCCTGCTCGCCGTCGGCCGCGACGTGGCTCATGTCCAGCAGGCACGTGGAAGTGCCGGGTCGCCGCGGCGGTTGGTGGTCGCACCAGTTTGATCGTACCTGTTTCGCTTTGCTGATTCGAAACGGCAGCCTCGCTTGCTGAGCCTGCTGGTGAAGGGTGGAATTGAGGCGACGAATCCAATCCATGAGAATGCTCCAAAGCGTTGGCTATTGAACTAGCAAATGCCTTGTCGTCTCACAAGGGAATCCGAGCAAAGGTCGCCCGCGCCCGGAGAGGCCCGTTGATTTAGCGGATCGACTCCTGGCGAAGGAACTCGCTGGGACTGCTTGGCTTCGTCGGCGTCTGTTCGCGAGGCCCGAAGAGACCCTGAAAGAAACCACCTTGCTTGGCCTTCGGTTTGGTGGTGCGGTTTTGCTTGAATCCGGCAGGAATGTACTTCATTGGGTTGAGGGTCTCGCGAGTCCGTTTCCAGCTGTTTTTGGCGGTCTGCGAAACTTCGTCGACGAAGTTGTTCTTCTTTTCGATGACGCGTTTCTTTTCCTTTTGGTTTGGAAGCATTTGCCCAAACTTGGGCATCTGCGGCATCTTCATTTTTGGCATCTGCATTTGCGGCAGCTTCCAGTTGGCCGGGTTGAGCCCGTTCATCATCTGGCCAAACGGCCCGGGGCCATCACCGCCAGGTGCTTGTGCGTAGCTGTCGGTCGGCAATGCAATCAAAGCTGCTGCAAGCAGGATGACTTTCAACGAGATGGACTTCATGGATCCCTTTCTCCCGTGAGCAAAACATCGTGGCAGGAGGTGCCATCGGATTGATGTGAGGTTTCGATTCGGGGCTATCGCAATTCTGAACACTGCATCGCAAGGCCAATTGCGTGTGGATCACGCACGAAACCGGTTGAAACCTTGTCGGCAAGAACGGACAGGAGTGTTTGGGAAAACTTTCCGAAAGAATTGTCTCGGAATCGACCACAACGACGAAGGAACAAACGCTCGCAGTTGCTATAAGCTGCGGCTGTGGACCGAGTTTCGGACGATGGCTCGGGTCGGCAACCATGCGAATTGTCCACGGGTCGAACGTAGGCATGAAGCCTTTGTCCAACGCCAATCGAAGTCCTTCCGTATCGATGCGATCGCGGCGTCTGCTGCTTTTGGAGGACAATGTGCGCGATGTCGGCGGTCATTATCTGGAATTGGCGACGTTGCTAGCGGAGGGGGCAAGGCAAGTCGGATATGTACCGACACTCGTGGTGAATCGGTGCTTTTCGACCAATGGCGAGGCTGCGGCAGACCCGCGTATCGAAGGCTTGTCGGTCGATCCGCTTTTTGAGACCCGGCGAATGGAGAATTGGTCGCTCGGCGTCGACGGTGCATCGGCGCTACCTCGTTCCGCGGCGGGTTGGCCAAGGCGAGGGGACTGGTCACAACGCCTTTCACAAACGATCCGTGATTACGCGTGTCGTCCCGATCGCGGGCCTCGCGCGATGTTGCAGGACTGGTCGCGTGGGTTTGCCGAAGCGATCCGGCGATTCAGGCCCGAAGCGGATGATCGAATCGTCATCAATACCGGCGGTGACTTTCAAATGCTGGCGATGGCACATGCATTGGACGTTCTCGCGCCGCGGCAAAGCCTCGACATCGATGTCATCTTGCATTTCGCGGTTTTCGGCGACTCGATCGACGCGCCGGCGGGTTATTACGGCGAACAAGTGAATGATGCTTTGAGGCGAATGGCGCCGCACCGCGTTCGATTGTTCGCGACGACGGCGGGATTGGTGGAGCAGTTGGATGCCGTCGGTGTCGCCGCGGAGGAAATCCCTTATCCGACACGGTCGCCAGACGCCTCGACGGACGGGGCTGGTTCGTCGCCGAGCCTCCCTGGGGACGCAAGGCCGCCGTTCAACGTGATTTTGGCGGGAATGCAACGTGCGGAGAAGGGTCGCGCCGAAATCAAAGGGCTGTTGGCGGAGATCGAAGACGATCTGATCCGGAGGGAAAAAATACACTGGTCGATGCAGTTGCCGTCGCGGTATGGGCGTCGCGTGATCCCGGATTCGATGCACGATCTTTATGCCAATGCGATGTCTTCGGAACCGAGTCCACTTGGTATTCGCGTCGGCAATGTTTCCAGCGAAGCCTACCATCAATGGCTGGACAGCGCTGATGTCGGGTTGTTCCTTTATGACGCAAGGCGATACCGTGTTCGTTGCAGCGGCGTGTTGTTGGAAATGTTGGTGAGGGGAAAGCCGGTGATCGTTCCGTCGGGTTGTTGGATGGCGGAGCAGGTCGAGCAATACTCGCAGTCGGGACCGATCGGCTGGGTATACGAATCGATGGCCGAGATACCGGCCATCCTTCGGTCCCTTGAATCGTCACAGGATTTGGTTTCCGCGAATTGTCGCCGGGTCGCCGACCGAATCGGGCAATGGCATTCCGGTGCGAACACGCTTCGTGAGATGGGCATTGGTCAGCCGTTGCTCGACCGTAAGGCATCTTAGGACGGAAGGGAGCAATGGCGTCGTGAAATGGAAACACTGGTTCCGGTACCCGTTCACCATTGGCGAGGCGCGGCGGGCGATCGAATCGCGTCGCGACGAAGCGTTTCATGGCGACGGCGTTTCTTTGGCGATCGATCTCTACCGTGAGGACTTGCTTTTCGACTGCGGTCGCCACCTCACGTGCCTCGCCGCTTCCGCCCACCAGCTTGGTCGTCGATGTTATGTGCGGACGACTCGTTTGATGTTGGCCGCGATCGCTCACAAACAGCTTGGTCGAGATCTGCTTGCGCTTTCGAACGTTCACTGGGTTGAGCCATCGGAGTCGCTTCCCGGCGAGTGCGTGGTGTTGTTGGACGTTCCACGTTCTCACGCTTCGCGACACTTGGGTCAATTGGCGACGGCCCAGATGTTGATCGGGCGAGACACCGTCGATGCGGTGCCAGTGATGCCATATCCAATGTTTCCGGTCCACACGCTCCGGTCGACGGAGCAATCGCGCGCCACGTTTCGCTCGTCGAGCAAGGCAGGGGTGTTCTTCGCGGGTAACCAAAAGCAACGTTACGGTCGCGAGGAAATGCGAGCGAAGTTCGGCGTGTTGCCCCGTCTCGAGGTGCTGCAAACACTCCGCGAGTCCTTCGCCGAAAGGATTGGTGATCGCGACGCGGCGGGAGATGTTGAGCGAATCGTTCTTCGTGACAGTAGCGTCCATCCGATCGCGAGCGAGAATTGGATTGCGACGTTGGCGTCCCACCGCTTCTTCCTCTGCTGCCCGGGTGCATCCCAGCCGGTGTGTCATCATTTGATCGAAGCGATGAGTGTTGGAACCATTCCGATTTTGGAATACTCCGATCGATTCGCGCCGCATCTCGTTGATGGTGAAAATGCGATCTGTTTCGAGGGCAAGTCGGGATTGGTCGACGCGATTCGACGCGTGGATGCGATGGCGAACTCCGAGCTGCGGCGACTTTCAGAGGCCGCCGCCGACTACTATGATCAACATCTCGATGGCGAAGGGTTCTTGTCGCGTGTGTTGGATCATGGTTTGCTGAGTGGTGTCGAAGCGGTTTCGATGCCGTTCCACGACGTAAACTTTTTTGACCCTTCATCCCTTTCGATTCCGCGGCTGCGAGCCGCTTAAGCGGCATGCGTGTACTGGTCACCGGACCCGGCGGATTTCTTGGTGGCGAGATCACGCGTCAGTTGGTCGAGCGCGGCGATACCGTCGTCGGTGTCTCGCGCGGGGAGTACCCGAAGCTCGCATCGATGGGCGTCGAGTACCATCGCGGCGACCTTTCTGATCGTGCTTTTACGCTTGACGTGATTCGCAACGTCGATGCCGTGATACACACCGCCGCGGTCGCGGGAGTTTGGGGTCCCTACGACCATTTTCATCGAATCAATACAACAGCTACGGAGTGGGTGATCGAGGCTTGTTGTGCGTCGGACATTCGGACTCTCGTTTTCACCAGCAGTCCCAGCGTGACGTTTGACGGTGAGCACCAAAGTGGTGTCGACGAGTCGGTACCGTATCCGGATCGTTGGCTGTGTTCTTATCCGTTGACCAAAGCGCTCGCGGAGCGAGCTGTTCTTGCGGCGCATCGACCGGGCGATTTGCATACGTGTTCGTTGCGACCACACTTGATTTGGGGTGACGGGGATCCGCATCTGATTGCTCGCGTGATCGATCGTGCTCGGCGCGGACAACTGCGGATCGTGGGTGACGGTCAGAATCGGATCGATACCGTGCACGTGGAGAACGCCGCCGGGGCACATCTCGACGCATTGGACACGCTGGTTGCCGAGCCGGAGCGATGTGGTGGCAGGGCGTTCTTCATCGCGCAGGACGAGCCCGTGAACTGTTGGGACTGGATCCGGCGGATCTGCGAAGCGGGTGGGGTGCAACCACCGACCAAACGCATCTCGTTTCGCGCGGCCTATGCGGTTGGCGCTGTTTTGGAGCGGGCGTATCGCATCCTGGGCAAACAAAGCGAGCCTCGGATGACACGTTTTGTTGCCGCACAGCTCGCCAAAGACCACTACTTTGACATCTCCGCTGCCAAAGCCTGCTTCGACTATCGGGTGCGGGTCACGATGGAGGAAGGGTTCGATCGACTACAATCAAGCTTTGCTCATTGAGGTCTCATTACCGATCTTCTCACGAGGCTGACCAGGCATGTCGACAAGCGACGTTCGCAGTATCGAATCGTTACAACGGCTGAAGTCGGCGCTGCTGGAGCTTTCCGCCGACTGGAAGGCAACCTTTCAAGAGGTCCGCGTCGTGATCCACCGTGCGGACGAGTACTTTACGTCGGTCGTACCGACCCACTGGCGTGAACAAACGCGGTTGGCCGAACGCGAGCTGACCGAGGCCAAGGATGAGCTGCAACGCAAACAATCGGCCGCGCGTGCACAAGATCGACCGAGCGCGTTGGAGGCTCAGAAACGGGTTCGCCGGGCGAAGCAGCGATTGGATCTGTGTTTGCAGAAACGGACGCTCGCAAAGTCCGTGTCGATCGAAATGAGTCAGCAATGTGATGAATTGCTGGGGCCACTAGCCGACATGATGGAACATAGTGACAATTATCTTCCCGCCGCGGCACAGCATTTGGGGCAGCTGATCGACACGCTGCTAAAGTACGCCGACGCCTCCGGATTGTCCCCGACAGCGGCACCTTCGTCCGATCGGGACACATCGCAAGAATAGAAAGAAGACGAGCATGCCTGAGCAAGCCAGCAGCATTTTCACGGCCCTGAATGAGAATGAGGGGCCTCCGGAAACGATTCTCAACGACTTGGTGGCGTACTATCGCGCCGAGCAGCTGCCGATGGAGCTGTTCGAAGCGCGAAAGCTTGTCGTCCGTCATCAGCTCGGCTTGCCGTTGCTGTCTTCAGACGACGAGCCCGCGAGACCGGAGGATCTTGAACGGCAACTCGAGCTCGGTCTGTTGGACGCGTGCCGTGAAGCTGGCGAAATGTTAATGCGCCAAGGCAAAGTCTTTGAGGGTTGGACCTATTTGCGTCCGACCGGAGATGATGAACTGATCCGTCGGCTCGCCGCGGAGGTGGAAATCACCGATGACAACTTTGATGAGATGCAACGAATCCTGTTGCACGAGGGAATCGATGTCGGTCGAGGCTATCAAGCGGTGCTCGACCATCAGGGAACTTGCAACAGCATCACACTCTTTGATCAAGCGCTCGCCCAGCGAAGCAAGTCAGATCGTCAAGCGGCGGGGGAACGTCTGCTGGAGCACTTTTACGATGAACTGAGCGCGCTGGTCCGCGCCGACATCACGTCGCGAGACAAGGCACCGGGAGACGATGAGACGCTGTATGACATGGTTCATAACCGTCCTTGGGTTCTAAAGGATGGCGGATATCATCTCGACACAACACACTTGTCGGCCACCGTCCGAATTGCGGCGCCGCTGACCGACCCGGGGCAGCTACGAAAGGCCTGGGAGTTGACTCAGTACGGCCGTCAATTGCATCACCAGTTTCAGTATCCCGGCGACGAACCGTTCGTTGATTTTTACCCCGCCTATTCAGCGTACTATTCGATTCTGCTGGGCGAGAACGTTGACGCTGGCCTGAAGATTTTTGAGCGGAAAGCGAAATCCGTTGACGCGGTCGAACATGGCACGGCGGCGGTTGAGACCTACGTCGATTTACTCGATCGAGTGGGCCGACATCTTGACGCGATCGATGCGGCGACGGCCGGAGTGCCGGATGATGTGCCTTCGCAAACGATTGTGCCACTGTTGATGGAAATGGCGAAGCGTGCCGCCGAGTCCGGCGACAAATCCGGGTTTCAACGCATCATGGAATATTGCGAAAGCAAAAATGATCCACTTGGCTGCGCGATCGCGAAGCATGCGATGCTGAAGTGATGGTGGGATTACGTCGCGACGCGTGGTTGGGTGACGCCGTCGCTAAGTGCCGTGGGAATTCAATAACGCTGCTTGGAAAAACGGTAACCCGACGCGTGAGCGAGGGATTCCAGCCTTTCCCTCGCTCACGCGTCGGGTTACCAAGCAAGATCAATTCGTTC
>JBCBLJ010000897.1:0-3261 GCA_038520195.1 Planctomycetota bacterium | reverse complement strand
CGCAAGCTTGTCGAGCGTCCGCACCAACGGTCGCCATCCATCGCTGACCCGAGCGATCAAAAGCGCAACGGCCCAGTAGGACGTACCGGGAGCGAACCCGATCTCCCGCAGCCGTTCTTCCATCGCCTGGCATCGCTGACGGCACAACTGACGACGAACCGCCTCCTCAGCGTCCTTCGACTCCGCGATCGCCAGCAGCTGTGGCGGCTGATCCGATTTCAAACCCATCGACAAACCTACTCGCCGCGAGCGATGCGAGCGGCCGTCTCCACATCGGTGACGACCTGGTTGGAGGCGTTTCTCAAATTCGGCATCCACGTCCATCATGAACGTCACATCGATGTCGTCGCGCATCAATTCGCCGATGAGCATCCTGTCAGCGAAGTCCTCCAGTTGGCCGCGTTGTTGAACTTGCGTCGGTTCGTAATCGACTTCCGCGACAACCTCTGCGAGGTGGCGTTCACGAAAGCACTGCCACGACATTCCGTCGTTGGATGGGTTCCACCTGGAGCTCAAATGGATCGACTTCTCCTCCGCAAGCTTGATCGCTTTTGTTCGCGATCGCTTGGAGCCTATTTCGGTGTGTTCATGCTTGTAGGTGTCCAGCTTTGGATCGCGCCACCGAAGGTAATAGCACCCTCGATCAGCCCGCCAAACAACGCCCACTTGCACCTCGGGCGACTGACTCATTGGCTTTTCTCCTCCTCATTTTCGAGTTCTTGCTCCATTGCGACCCGCACCACTGCGAGTCGCCAATGCAAACCTGAAATCTGGTGGAGTTTGCCCATACGCGCGACTTTGATTCCGTACCTCGAAAGGTGTTGCCGGACGGTGCGCTCTTCGAGCCCAACCGTTTGTGCCAGCGCCGCAATTGTGTCATTCCTTTCATCCTCAACTACACCTGTCATCTGTCTTGCCATGATCAACATTCCTTGACATGACCGCCGTCTGGGCATGCTCTCTGGGCGTACCTCCAGCGGTCACACCTTCGGGTGCGTTTGCCAAATTTGGGGGTCGCGACCGTTCTTGAGCCTGCAAGCGATGAAGCGATCGACGACGAAAAATACGCTCCAAGACACGTCCAGACGGCGTGTCCTTCGTCGTTCCTGGACGACGCGTTTGTCGTCGATCGGCGGTCCGCGATGCGACACACACACCGAGACAGCGAGCGCGCGAAAGCGCTCGCGAAGGTCAAAGCCTTCATCGGTAAGTCCTGGTACTGAGGCACGATGGATGGTGGGCGGTTGACTGTTGGCGCAGTCGCCGCCCCGTTCGTTATCACTTCACCGGAACGTCAACGCGTGGCCCAATCCGAAATCGCGTTGTAGGATCTCGCCAGTGGTGCCGGTCGAACTGACGCTTCGAACTGATTGTCACTGGGTCGCGCGCAACAGTTTCGAGGTAATGCTCGTTCCGTTGTTTGTGGCGAGTACGTTGGCCCGGCGCGCTTGCAGCTCTCGCGACACACTGACGTCGGGCGTTTTCGCGTGCCCGGCCTCACTGACTTTTTGGGTGCGAGTTGCACCCAGATCCCTCTTTGATAAAATCTGGCTCGGGGATTAGGTAGGGGTGTCGTGGTAGGCGCTCTCGGCCCCTCTGGCCAGCCGCGTGGCCTCGGTACGTGAATGTCGGTCGTGTTTCCAACCGCGTTGTACTTCTAGATTCAGTATGCCAACTGAGGGCCTACGTTCCCAAGCGGAACTGCTTGCATATGTTGAGGGGCTGGTCGAGCGAAGCGAGACGGGGGAAGCGTTCGCCGCATGCAAGGCAACTGCCGAATCAATTGGCTTTAGCGATGCACAAAGGGCGGCATCTCTTGGTTTGAGCGACCTAAGCAAATGCGCACTTGATGAGCTGAATGGCCTTCCGAACGAGAGGGAGATCAAAGGCCTCAATCTTCGAGCTTTAAAGCTAGCCGAGGAAATCGCATCGCGCCCAACAGTTAGCAGGCAGCCAATCCCAGAAGAAGCAAAGGCGACTGCTGCCGAGTTTGAGGCCTGGGTATTGCGGCAATCGATCGACCCCGCTTCGCCAGCTGGAAGGCTCGCTTTTGCACGTAAGCAACTAAAGGAGCTGACAGTTGCGCGGGCTTCTCATCAAGAGATCGAACGCGCAAAGAACGCAGTCATTGAGGCCCGCCGCGACGTACGTCAAGGGAACCGCCTACGCGAAGGTGACGTTTTGGCTGACCGCTACGAAGTGGTTGAGTGTGTTGGTAGCGGCGGCTTTGCCACCGTCTGGAGGTGCTACGACAACAAATCCAGCACTGTTGTTGCCGTGAAAGTGCTCCACCCAAGTCACCGCGACGAAGGACGAAGGAAAGAACGCTTCTTTCGTGGTGCTCGCCTGATGAAGCAGCTTTCGCATGAGTACGTCGTCACCGTTTTGGACGAGGAATGTCACGACGAACAATTTCACTTCTATGTGATGGAGCTCATTGACGGTCCGGACCTAAAACAAGCGGTTCTGAACAAGGAGTTAAATGATGAAGAGCTACTCCGAGTGATTTGCGAATCAGGAGAAGCGTTGGCATACGCACACCGGAAGATTCCCGACTTGATTCATCGTGACGTCAAGCCATCGAATATCTTGCTGACCGAAGATAAGCAGGCGAAGGTCACGGACTTTGATTTGGTCAGGGCGGCGGATACGACGGGTGGTACTCGAACGGGGTCGCTTGGAACCTTCATCTATGCAGCTCCTGAGACTTTGGAAGATGCGGGTCGTGTTGATGTGAGTGCTGATGTTTTTTCGCTGGGGATGACCGCTGTGTTTGGCCTTTACGGCCGAGAGTTGGGTGCCACAGCGTTTCGTCGGACGGAAAATATCATTGAGTCTCTGGACTGCGCGAATGCGGTCAAGGATGTGCTTACGAAAGCCGTCGAATGGGAGGTTGAGGAAAGGTACTCAACGATGCAGGAGTTCGTTGGTTCGTTGCGGAAAGCAATGAACTCCAATGAGCCGGCCGCAATCGAGTCATCTACTGAGGGCATCAGCGCCGTCTCGAAGCCGGATGAGAAGATCAAGGCCAATGTCACGGAGGCGGACCAAGCGATCGCAACCTTGGCGGGACACTCGGATGCGGTCTTCGCGTTGGCGGCGCACCCCGACGGCCGTCGCCTCATCTCCGGCTCGTACGACCACACGCTGAAGGTCTGGGATTTGGAGTCCGGAAAGGAGCTGGTCAGCCTGGCCGGGCACTCGAATACGGTCTGGGCGTTGGCTTTGCACCCCGACGGCCGCCGCCTCGTCTCCGGCTCG
>JBCBLJ010000230.1:0-10493 GCA_038520195.1 Planctomycetota bacterium | reverse complement strand
GATCGCACCCGGGACGATCGTCAAAGTGAGTCAAGCTCATTTCGTTTGGTCGGACACCGGAACCATCGTTGCCAGTGGCACTCCGGCGGAACCGATCATCTTCACGGCGGACACGGATGATTCTGTCGGCGGCGATTCCAACGGAGACGGCGACGCGTCCGTCCCGTTCCGAGGCTATTGGGAGTCGATCTATCTCGATGGGCCGGACAACGTTTTCGAGAACGTCGAAGTTCGCTATGCGGGAGACACCGACGGCAATGGGATTGGTGGCGGCGACGTGGGAAGTATTGAACTGCGTCGCGATGAAAGCGAGGGGCAGCCTCTTTTAACCAACGTTCGCATCTCCGATGGATATTCCAACGCTGTCAATGTCCGCAACGGCGCGCCGACGCTGCAAAACGTGCACGCCGAAGACAACCGCGGCGTCCCCTATTTCTTTGCGCTCGCGTCCAATGCAGTCACCAGTGGTCTGACCGGACGTAACAGTGATGGCGGGGATCGCGTCGTGGTCGAGGCCGGTACCTTGACGTCCGATCGAACATGGAACTTTCCTGATTTGCCGGTTCACCCGACGTCTCGCGACGTGGTCGTGCGTGCCGATGCCGAAGGGAACCCGGCGACGCTGACGATCGCACCAGGGACGGTCGTCAAGATGCCGCAGACACATTTCCTGTGGGCTGACACCGGAACGATCGTTGCCGATGGTACACCCGAGATGCCGATCGTTTTTACCGCCGCGACCGATGACACTGTCGGCGGTGATTCGAACGGGGATGGTGACGCGACCATCCCTTTCCGCGGCTACTGGGAATCCATTTACCTCGACGGACCGGACAACGTGCTGGATAACGTTGAGGTTCGCTATGCCGGTGACACCGACGGCAATGGCGTCGGTGGTGGTCAAGTCGGTGGCGTGCAACTGCGCCGAGAAGAGACCGAGAACGCGACCCAAGTCACCAATCTTCGCGTGATCGATGGCTATGGCAATGGCGTCGACTTTCTCGAGGGAACGCCGACGGTGATCGGTGTGCACGCGGAAGGAAACGCGGGCGTTCCCTACCACATCGAATTGGACTCAAACCCGATCACCAGTGGTTTGACCGCCGACGACAACGACGGCGGGGACCAAGTGAGCCACCGGGCGGGCGCGATCACATCGGATCGCACGCTCGATTTCCCCGGACTGCCCATTCACTTTACATCCGCGACCGTCGTCGTCCGCGTCGACGGTGAAGGCAATCCAGCGACGCTGACCATCGCGCCGGGGAATGTGATCAAGGTTGCGACGGGGCATTTTTTGTGGGCTGATACCGGAAACATCCAAGCAACGGGAACTCCTGAATCTCCGATCGTGATCACCGCCGCCGCCGACGACACCGCGGGCGGCGATTCCAACGGAGATGGGAATGCGACGGTTCCTTTCGCTGGTTCCTGGGAGTCGATTTACCTCGACGGGCCCAACAACGCGCTGTCGAACGTCGAAGTCCGCTACGCGGGGGATACCGATGGAAACGGCGTTGGCGGCGGGCAAGTTGCGGCGATTGATATTGAGTCGGACCTGACTCTTGCAAACGTCAGTGTCACATCGAGCTGGGCCGGCGCGGTCGCCGTGTTCAGCGGCGCATCGGTGACCTACAACGGTGGACTCCTCGACCGAGTCGTCGAGTCGACGACCAGCAATTCAGCGATCTTCGTGTCGGACGGTTCCTTCACAGGAACGGATCTCGACATTCTCGACGATGACGACTCGGGTGACACGAGCATTCGCGTCAACAACGGCGCTTCGGCGACGGTGAGTAATTCATCCTTTCTTGGAAGCGCGATCGCCGTGGAACACCTTGGGTCCGACCCAGGCAACGCGAACTTCCAAAACAATTGGTGGGGAAGCGCTGCCGGTCCGCATGATCCATCGGCGGCCGATGGGGTTCTCAACGACAATCCTGCCGGCGAGCTGGTATCCGATTTCGTCGACTATGGAAGTTTCTTAACGTTGCCGCCGAGTCGTGCCCTCGGACCGCGCGTTGTATCGCTACAACGCTTCGGCGCGACCACGGATCCCGGGCCGCATCATCGCTATGAGGCCGATGGGACTGCCTTTGATGTCGACGGTTCTCGCAACGGAGCTTTGATCGATGGCGCGAACTACGCCGAGGGCCGCGTTGGTGGGTCGTCGTTTTTACTCGACGGCGACGGTGACTTCGTCGACCTCGGCGGCTGGGCGCCGGCAAACGAATGGACCGTCGCGGCGTGGGTGAATCCCAACACGGTGCCGGCGACCGGGCGTGTCGGACTTGTCGGTGGTGATTCGGCCGGTCGTGACTGGTCGATCGGGATCCGCGATGGTGTTTATGTCGCGAACTACAAGAATGGTACGTTTCTATCGTCTGGAGTTAATGCGACGCCTGGAGTTTGGAACCATGTCGCGGCCACACTCCGTGGCTCTGACCTGTTCCTCTACATTGATGGCGTCGAGCAGGCGACCGTGAACATCGGAGCCGCGTATACACCGACGACGAGCGGCACTCGGATCGGAAGCACGACGTTCAACAATGCTGGTTTCTTCGACGGACGGATCGACGAAGTGTCGGTGGTCGAGCGGTCCGTCAGTGATCCCGAAATTGTCTCGTTGCGAGATACAGGAACGATCGATCCTTTCGTCTCGAAAGATCGATTGCTGGTTCGGTTTGATCGACCGATTGATTTAGCGAGCCTCGGTGTCGCTGATGTTTCCATCTCGGGCCCTTCAAGCGTTGGCGTTGAGGAGGTGCAATCCATCGGCGACCGGACGGCGCTGATCACACTGTCGAGCGTGCTCGAAAACGCGGGTACCTACAATCTTTCGATCGGCCCGAATGTGCTTGGTACTGGCGGACTCGCGATGGATCAAGACGCCGACGGCGTCGCCGGCGAAACGCCCGAAGACGTGTTCACGCAGTCTTTCGACGTGGATCGATTCGGGCCTCGAATCACATCGCAGGATCCGAGCGGTACGACCGAACAAGTCCTCGAGATGATTACGGTCACCTTCAATGAGGCGATCGATCCGGAGTCTTTTACTCACGAAAGTGTGACGGTTCTCAATCCAGCCATGATCGCTGAGTTGGAAGCGTTTGATCCGCTTGCGTCCGTCGGTGGCTTCAATGTCAAGGCTTACTCAACTCGATCGACGTTCACGGACCTCGAGCAGGCGCTCACTCGGCTGAACGATCCGTCTCAGCACGACGAGTTTACCGAACAAGTCGTGGAAACGATTGACTACGGTTCGAGCGGCGGGAACTTTCCGGCCAATCGGCCGATCCCATTGGTTTCCTCACAGGACTACTTTGTGCTCGACGCGACTGCGACGATCACAATTCCCTCAGCTGGCCAATGGACATTCGCCGTGGCGAGCGATGACGGCTACCGCCTGGAGATCGATTCGTTCGCCGCACAGTTTGCTGGAACCCGTGGTCTTACGACTGATTTGCATACGTTCGACTTCCCGGCGGCTGGCGACTACTCGTTGCGGTTCGTCATGTATGACGCGTCGTCCGGCAACGGCTTCGAACTTTCGGCCGCGCAAGGTGAAAGAACCGAGTTCAACAGCGACTTTGTGCTCGTCGGAGACTCCGCGGGCGGAGGGCTTTCTGTCTCCACGCAAGCACTCCCTCCCCAAGTTGGAATTGGCGTTTTTGCGGTAATTCCCATCGATGATCAGAACCTTGAATTTCAGATTGCTTTCCCAGCGCAACCGCTAGACGGTGAATATGAGCTGCGGATTGATCCAAGTCTCACGGACCGACAAGGCAACTCGCTCGATCAGGACAATGACGGAAACGGCGGCGAACCGAGCGAAGACCGTTACGTCAGTCGTGTCACGGTGGCTCGTGATCCGCTGAGGGTCGTTGCGCAGACGCCTTCGATGACATTGAACGGGGCGTTCGAGGAATTCATCGTCACGTTCAACGTGCCGATCGATCCCGGCAGCTTCGCGACGTCGGATGCGAGTGTGATTGGCCCCGGTGGGGCGGTGACCGTGACCGACGTCGAGCAGATCGACGCGACCACGTACCGCGTGAAGATTGAACGACAAACCGAAGACGGTGTCTATCAGCTCTTTGTCGGACCCGACATCACCGATCCGGCGGGTATCGCGATGGATACCGATGGCGATGCGATCCCCGGCGAATTGGAAGACCGATATGAGGGTTCGATCGAAGTCGCAGGCGGCGGACCCTTCGTGACGCAGTTCGCGCCGGTGGGGCTGCAAGGCCCCGGCATTTCGAATGCGGAAGTCACCTTCAGTGAGCCGGTGCGATTGAGCTCATTCACGCCCAGCGACATCGTCCTGGCGGGCCCCGAAGGCAGTCTTGCGATTACCGACATCGTGCCCACCGGGGATCGTTCATATTCGCTCTCGTTCGCGGCGATCGACGTTGGCGGTGAGTACAGCTTTACAATCGGGCCGGGCATCGAAGACTTCGCGGGTCTGGAAATGGACCAGGACCGAGATGGGACCTCCGGCGAAGCGCCCGACGATACGTTTACGGCAACGTTCTCCATCGATTCGTCTGGCCCTCGGATCACCGCCTACACGCCGGACTTCGTGACCCGACCCTATACGTTCATCGATTTTACCTTCGATGACGCGATCGACCCGGGGACGTTCACGCCGCAGGACATCACGCTCGATGGTCCCGATGGATCGATCGCGGTCAGCCAAGTCATCGCGATGGATACCCACACGGTGCGGGTCTCTTTCCCGAGTCAAGAAACGGTCGGCCAATACACTTTCGCGGTTGGCCCTGACATTGCGGACCCTTCGGGGAATCGGATGGACCAGGATGGCGATGGCGTCTTTGGCGAAGCGACCGAAGATCAATTCGTCGGCGCGATCACGTTTTCGGCGCCGGATTTGTCTGTGAGCGCGACGACGATTCCCGATTCCGCCAAGAACGGCGAGACGATCACGATTGACTGGACCGTTCTGAATGATGGAGCCGCCGCTGCGGCAAGTCCCTGGACGGATCGGATCGTCATTTCAACGGATCAGATTTTTGGAAACGCGGATGACATCCAACTCGATTCCATCAATCGTCAGCAAGACCTCGCGGTCGACGGGACCTACGATCAGTCGGTCGACATCACCATCCCGTTTGAGATCGTCGGCGACCAATTTATTCTTCTTCGCACCGATTCGTCGCGCGATGTTTTCGAAGAGGACGAAGCCAACAACACCATCGTGCATCCTTTCTCGATCGAAGAAGCCGATCCACCGGCCGATCTGATTGTTGACGCGATCTCGATTCCCTCAACCGCATTTCGCGGCGAAACGATCGACGTCACCTGGCGTGTCCGGAACGATGGGACATCACGGACGAGCGTCGACACTTGGACCGATCGCTTGTACTTGAGCCTGGACGAGACTCTGGGTGGAGGCGACATCTCACTCGGTGACTTTGTCCACAACGGCGCCTTGGATTCAAACGCGTCCTACACGATGACGGAAAGTCCCGTGATTCCGGCGAGCGCCGATTTCACGAACTACTTCGTTCTTGTTCAAACGGATCGCACCAATCAAGTCGACGAACCGACGGCGGAAGACAACAACGTCTCCGCGAGTGCCGTTCAGGTGGAAGTACGCGAGACGCCGCTGCCCGATCTGGTCGTTAGCGATATTTCTCTTCCAGCGGGTGCAACGCCGACGAGTGGTGAATTGTTGACACTCGATTGGATGATTTTCAACGATGGCGACGCCGACGCCACCGCTCCTTGGACGGACGATGTTTACCTTTCCGTGGACAATACCCTATCGGCTGACGATGTCTTGCTCGGCTCGCAAACGATCTCGTCTGATTTGGCGTTTGGAAATCAGACGTCCGCGAGTCTCGCCGTGGCGTTGCCCGACGGAATCTCGGGGACGTATCACCTGATCGTTGAACCCGACGCCGAGAATCTAGTCAACGAGGGCGCGGGCGAAGCGACGGGCGCCGGCAGTCTGGAGATCGACATCGCTTTGTTCCCGTATGCGGATTTGACGGTTACCGAAGTCGTCGCCCCAGAGCTATTGGTCGGTGATCCCGTCGACTTGACGGTTTCGTGGACGGTCCAGAACGTCGGCGACGGGCCCGGTCGCGAGTCCAATTGGAGCGACCGAGTCATCCTGTCCACCGATGATATCTTGGGCGACGGCGACGACATCGTTCTGGTCGAGTACAGCCACAGCGGCGCGGTACCCGCGGGGCAATCGTATTCGCGGACGGAGATCATTCCTTTGGAGGCGCGGACCAGCGGGCGGTTCACGCTGTTTGTCCAAACGGATGTCAATGATGTTGTGTTTGAGCTTCCCGGCGACGCGTCCAACGTCGGGCAGCCGACCAATAACGTCGACATCACGCCGACACCCTACAGCGACCTGTTCGTGGAAAGTGTTTCGGTGAACAACGACCCGTTGCCGACCAACGGTGCGCCGCTCGAGGTGACTTGGAGCGTTGGCAACCGAGGGATCGCGACGACGAACCGCGACACGTGGATCGACTACATATACGTTTCTGATCGCGACGACGGCAGCGGCCTGCGGTTACTCGGTCGCAGCACACACGGTGGCGCGTTGGCGGTCGACGGCGCGTACACCCGAACGGAATCCTTTACGCTTCCGCGAGACTTGGATGGAGACTACTTCATCTACGTTCGAACGGGTGGCCCCTATGAATTCCTTTACAACGGGTTCGATGCGTTCGGCGGAAACCAAGGCCGCAGCGACGAATTCAATGTGACGTTCATTCCGCCATCGGCGAATCTTGTCGTCGAAGACGGATCGATTGTTTTGCCCGATGCACCTGAGGGCTTTGAAGACAGTACACAGATTGAAATCGGCTGGACGGTTACGAACGACGCGGCCGATGGCAACGGGATCACCGAAAGTGGTTGGACGGATCGCGTTTACATTCAATCGACGGACGGGCAACAGACCTTTGAGCTCGGTCGCTTTGGTGTGACCGATCCGCTCGGTCCGGGTCTATCGGTCGATCGCACCGAACTCGTACGGCTGCCCCGTGCGACCGGCCTCTTCAACTTGTATGTGGAAACGGATTTCTTTGATCAGGTTCTTGAGACGGACGAGCAAGATAACCTGAGGTTCTCCGAACCGTTCCAATTGAACTTTCAGCCGCGCGCGGACCTGCAGGTCACCGTCGATAGTGAGTACCCCGCGCCGGTGACGGCTGGTACCACGATTGACGTTCAGTTCACGGTTCGTAATGCCGGAAATGCCGACACCCCGTCGGGCGGAAGTCGATGGACCGATCGCGTTTGGCTTTCGAATTCATCTAGCAGCACGTCCGGCGCGATCCTGTTGGGGCAGTTGCAGAATGGCTCGGCGCTGGCACACCTGGGTTCGGAATCGGGTAACGCAACGGAATACACGAGTAGTGCGACGTTCTTGATTCCCAGAGCGCTTTCAGGCAATTGGTTTGTGTTGGTCGAGACTGACGCACGCAACAACGTCGACGAGTTTCCGTTTGACGCGAACAATCGATCGGCCTCCGCCATCTCGATCGACGCAAATCCGGTCCCGCCACCAGACCTGGTGGTCGACTTCATCAACGGGCCCGGTGACACCTTCGATGATTCTTCCATCACCGTCCGGTACAAAGTTACCAACCGTGGTGCGGGACCGACGGATCCAAGTTCCTGGACCGATCAGATTTGGCTCACGTTGGGTTTGGACGGACCGAACTCGGCGCGCGGCGATCGATTCATCGGTACGTTCCGGCACAATGGTGTGCTCGAGGTCGGAGAGTCCTACGAGGCGGAGACGACGGTCAATATCCCGCAGGGCTTGACCGGCCAGTATTTCCTGACCGTCTACGCGGATGGCTATCGCAGCGTCTATGAGGTCGCGTTCGCGGAGAATACGAACCCCGACGCCCCGAATGATCTCGACGGCAACAACTATGGCAGTACGCCGCTGAACGTCCTTCTGACACCGCCAGCGGATTTGCGAGTTCGAGATTTGGTCGTCAACACAGCGGACGATCCCATCGTCGGTGAGACCTCGGTGTCGTTGACATGGACGGTGGACAACATCGGTACCGTCGCCACCGATCGCGAGAACTGGGCCGACGCAATTTACGTTTCCGAAGACGATGTCTTTGATGGCCAGGATCAACTGGTGTTCGCGCTGCCTCACGTTGGTCGCTTGCAACCGGGCCAGGAGTATTCACAGGAAGCCGAGTTCACGCTGCCGCCGACCGCGCGGGGTAACCATTTCTTGGTTCGCACCAACGTCGATCCGCGGATCGCGCTGACGGACGAGGAGCGGTTTCTGCAGGAAGTTGCCGCGGTTCTGAAGCGGATCGAAGAGGCAACCGGGGAACCGATCGGGGAGACGGAGATTGGTGACTTAAACCAGTTTTCGTCGAGCGAACTGCGAGCGATCCTCGCCGGCCCGACCAACACCTTGGTCGAGGTCTACGAAGGCCCGTTCGATGACAACAACGTTGGCTTCGTCCCGGCAAGTGTTGTCGACGCGGTCGCGGATTTGACGGTGGAGAGTGTTACCGCTTCTCCGACCAGTCGTTCCGGAGAGCCGGTCAACGTCAGTTGGACGGTGCGAAATGTCGGCGGCTTCATGACGCCGGAGGTTACCGAGACCTTACGACAATACATCTATCTCTCCCAAGACGCCGTCTTTGACGCAAGCCGCGCCACGCTGGTCGGTTCGCAGCGAGTAAGACTCGACGAGCCTCTTCAGCCGAACCAGACCTACACGGACTCTGCGACCGTCAACTCGATCCCGGGGACGTCGGGGCAATGGTATGCCCACGTCTTTACCAACGTCTCCGTCAATCGATTCGGGCACCCCAGCCTGAACGCTTTCTCCGAGAGCAGTTTTCCCGACTGGCCAAGCAGTTTTGAAGACCAAGCCTGGGAAGATGGCTTGAAGGAGAACAACGGAGGCACGTCGGAGATCATTGACGTGGAGTACGCCGAGGCGAACCTCGTCATTTCGAACTTATCCGCCGTTCCATCTTCACCCGACAGCGGAAGCTTGTTGGATGTCTCTTTCACCGTGACGAACGAAGGGACTCGCGCGACGCGTGTGGATCGTTGGTCCGATCGTGTTTTCCTTTCGACGGATACCGCAACGGACAGTTACGACATCGAACTGGGTGAAGTCGAGCGCGATCAGGTGCTCGAGATTGGAGAGAGCTACGAAGTAAGCCTGCAGGTCCGAGTCCCCAACAACATTGGTGGGACGTTCTTTGTGATCGCGCAGACGGACGCGATTTTCCGGGGCCGAGATTCGCGGAGTTCATTCCCCTATCCGATCGCGGCCGGTCCTGCGAGGTCGGTCGGCGTTGGGGATTCGGTGGCGGAGTTCAATGACGAGGGTGACAATCAGGCGACGGTTGAGCTCGACGTCAACTTTGTTCCGGCTCCAGACCTTGTTGTTGAAAATGTTGACTTCATCAGCGAAGCCACGCCTCCAACGAACGTGATTGAAGTCGGCAACGACCTGACGTTCGCCTACACGTTCAGCAACGATGGGGGTGCGATTCCCGAAGACCAAGCCGAATTCCAAGACCGGGTCTATCTTTCCCGTGACCGACTGTTGGATCCGTCCAGCGACCAATTCGTCGCGACCATCAACCGTGTGGGGCTCGCCGCCGGTGAGTCGGGATCGATCACCAGAACGGCGAGGCTGCCGCGTGGGATTACCGGTGACTATTTCATTATCGTGCAAACCGACATTCCGCGGTCTTTGCGGCCGGACGGAGTTGTCATCGAAACCGATGAGGAAAACAACATCACCGTTTCCGCGACGCCGATCTTGATTGTTGAGCCGCCACCGTCGGATCTTCAGGTGTTCAACGTCACGGCACCCTCGACGGGACAAGTCGGCGATGTCTTGAGCGTCGCCTGGACGGTCGAAAATCGCGGCGATGTCGCGGCGCGGGCTCGCTTTGCCGATGCCGTCTACATCTCGGAAGACAACGTTTGGGACATCGGCGACCGGTTGCTCGGACGAGTCGAATCAGCCGGTGTACGGACGGTCAATCCGGGCGAGACATACTCGGAAACGCTCGACTTCGAAGTCCCCGCGTTGCTTCCCGATGCCTATCGCATCATCGTCCGCACGGACATTTTCGACGACGTGGTCGAAGGCGAGAACAATCGTAACAACGAGACTGCCTCCGCGGACGAGGTCAATGTCACCATTCCGCTCCTTCGATTTGACATTCCACTCGAAGACCAACTGGCCGTCGGTGTCTCCAGGTTGTTCCAACTTGACACCTCGCCGGGCGAAACGGTCGAGGTCGCTTTGGATAGCGTCGCAGACGTTGGATCGCACGAGTTGTTCGCGTCCTATGAGCGGCTCCCGACGCCGTTTGATTTCGATGCGGCGTATGAAGGCTATCTTGCGCCCGACCAAACGCTGGTCATTCCGGAGACGCTGGGCGGTCGACTCGCACGCCGGCACGTGCGAGAACGAAGTACCGTCCGCCCAG
>JBCBLJ010000138.1:0-13521 GCA_038520195.1 Planctomycetota bacterium | reverse complement strand
CGCGCCCACACCATCGCAGGCACTGTGATGAAATCGAAATCGAATGGCCGGCCACTGGGGATCGGAACTGTGCAACAGGATCGCGCCCGCCCCACGACGAACGCATGGCGTCGGCACCTCGTTTGAGTCGACGTCACCGTTGAAGGGCGTATTCGCGAACAGGGAATCCGGCGCGGGATCGACCACGTGCCACGTTTGGCGACTTCCCGAGCCTGTCAACTGTGCGTGCATGCGGGGATGACACCGCATGGTGGATAGCCAGCTGCGACGAAGTTTGTCGACGTCGATGGGCTGTTCTAGTTCGAAGGTGATGTCGAAGACCATCCGCCCTTGATGGCTCTCTCGCGAGAGATAGCGTTCGACGACCGAAGACGGCATCGAGGTCGGTATCGTCGCCGCCTCAGACACGGATACTCACTCCACCGTCGACGATAATCGTTTGCCCTTGAATCATGTCGCTCGCAGGACTGGCCAAGAAAGCGACCACCGGTGCGATATGGTCGGGCTCCAACCGCCGATCGCCAACGAGCATTCGCTCGGTCGCGGCTTCGATGATCTTTTCCGCGGCTGGCATCGTTGCAATGGCTTCGGTGGCGAGGATGCCCGGCAGAACGCAATTGAAGTTGATTCCGCGGTCTCCGAATTCGAGTGCGAGATGACGAACGATCGATTCCAAAGCCGCCTTCGACGCGCCAATGGCACCGTAATTCGGCACGGCCCACTGCGACCCATGACTACTGATGGCGATCACTTTGCCGAAGTGTTTTGATTCTGCCAGCGACTCGGACGCCGCTTGAACGAGCCACAAGACGGGCGCAGCGTTCGTCTTCAACGTCGCCTCAAAATTGACCGGGCTGAGCTCATCCAGACCGCGAAAACCTCCTGCGGCGGCATTGCTGATGACGATGTCGAGGCCGCCAAATTGCCCGGTGACTTGCTCCACCATGGCGGTGACATCGTCACGATTGGAAACATCAGCGCGGACCAGCATCACTTCGCGTCCGAGAGAATCGACCTGCTCGGCCGTCTCCATCGCGGCCGGTTCGGAGTTCAAAAAGTTCACCGCAACCGCCGCGCCTCGGCGGGCCAATTCGATGGCAATCGCGCGGCCGACACCTCGGCTCGCTCCCGTGACGAGCGCCTTGCGTCCGAGTAAGTCTTGTTGGTGCACGGGTGATCTCACGGAGAAACGCAGGTGGACCGGTGGCAAACATGAGGAATTACCACGGCGCAGCAAAAGGCGGTCGACCGAGACGATTCTAATTCCATCGATCGTCCCACGAATACGGCCACGGGCTCCTTCACCGAGGAGGCCCCATCACCAGCGCGATTGATTCGGTCGCAGCGAATAAATCAGTCCGCGACGGGGCGAGCGAACGCCGTCCAGCTTACCGGCTAGAGCTGGATGGCCTGCTGCTCGTTGATGACTTCGGCGTGCGCGTCACAACTGGCGGCGAGCTCCATCCGAATGTGCCAGCGCCCCTCGTGGTCGCCGCGGATCCACCAGTGCGGTTGCACGCAAACACTCTGGTGTACCAATTCAAAACCGGCTTCGCTCTGACTGACCGTTTCGATCGGGAATGCCCAAATCGAGCTCGGGCGATCGAGGTTCATCGCGACATCGATTCCGAGCCAACGGTCCGAGAGCTTCAGGCCCGAAGCGTCGTGCAGGTCCAGTCGCTCACCCAGTTGACCGATGTGCTGCTCGTTTTGGTCACTGAAGTAACGGTCATCAGCACCGGCGGGAAGCCCTGCAAAATTCAACTCGATACCGAAGTGGAACTCGCGGTCCTGCGGCAGGTTTTCGAGCTGGTAGGTGATTTCCAAGGTCTCGCTACCGGCGACAAGCGTGACGGCTTTGGTGAGCACGATCGGGATGCCCCAAGCATTACCCTCACGGCGCATTTGAACCTGAACACGATCAGTGCTGCGGCGAAGTTTTGTTTCGAAGGGTAGTGCGACGAAGTCACCCCGCTCCATCGCTTCCCCGCGCGACACCGCTTCCAGCGTCGCGTCGTTGTCGTAAAAGTGATCCATCAAGCTTTTGCGCGGGTACCGGTCGTACTGCAATCGCTGATCGAGCCCTTCCTGCTTGAAGACCACTCGGTCATGGATACTGGCCACATCGTCCTCGTCGCTGCTTGGCCCGGCGAGAACCTTCTGGTGATAGCTCTCGGGGCGTCGCTGCAGTGTCGCGAGTAGGTTATGACTGATGTCTCGCACATCCAACTCGTACATCCGTCCGCCAAGTCCCGGCGCGACCCAAGCGCAGAGTTTTTCGTTGCTCAGGCGGACTTCTTGCAGTCCATCGAAGTTGTAATCGTCGGCGGTGGCAGTGACCGATGCCTTGTCACCGACACGATCGAGCAGGTTGTCGGCGGTGATCAGGTGATGAAAAATCGCATTCCGAAGGTGCGGCAGATAGATGCCGCCGAACGCGCCGTGCCAGTACGGACAATTGCATTGACCTCGGTAAAGATGATCACGGATCACGGCCAACTGCGCCGGATCGACGCCGGCGGCCTCGGCTTCGGCGAGCCGTCCGCTGACGTTCATCATCCGGGCGTACATCTCATTCGTCTCGTCGTACTTCGTCTTGAAGTTGCGCCAGTAGCCGCCGCGAACAAAGTTCTTCAAGTCACTCCAGCGCGCATGCGACTCCATCTCATGGGTCACATCGTCGAGTACTTGCTGAGACTCCGTGGGCAACGACCACTCGGTCATCTCCCGATAGCTGCAATCGGGCAGATAGACTTTGCCCGCGGGGGCCGTTCGATTGATCGCTTCACCGAGCGTCGTCGTGTGCAACCAGGAAGCATTCTCGGTCAACGTTTCGAAAAGCTCACGCAGCCAACCCTTTTCGTAGACGTGTTCCTTGGTGTCCGGCCAGGTGCCAAACTTCTCTCCGTCATCACCGAACGTGAGCACCGAACCGGGCGCACGCTCTGCGACTTGGCGACAATATTCAATGGTCTTGGCGACCGGCTGGAACGGGATCGTGTACCGCAAGTGTTCCGAGCCGGGAAAAATGCGCAGCAAGCGACCATCGTCCTCAGTGATGAAGTAGCCGGTCAACGCTTCCGGTTCGATCCCCGCGGCGCGAAAGTGATAATCGTCCAAAACCGTGTAAGCGATTCCCGCGTCGACAACGTCACGCGTCAGCGAGGATTCCCAAACCCTCTCGGGCGTCCACATCCCATTCGGTTCGACCCCGAGAGACCGGCCCAGCCATTGGGAATACGTCTGAATCTGGCCGACACGGTCGCGCGACGGCAGCATGGTGAGGATCGGCTCGTATTGCGGTCCGCCAATGATTTCGATCCGCCCCGCCTCGACCAACAAGCGAAGCCGATCGAGATACTCGGGATGACGTTCGGCCAACCACAACATCAGCGGCCCCGACGTGTGCAACGAGATGTTCAGATGTTCGAACGGCTCAAAGACATCGAGGAACGGTCGGTAGCTGTCCTCGTAGGCCTGCTCGAACACACCGTCAAAATTGCCGATCGGTTGGTGATTGTGCAGGACCAGGCAGAGATGGATATGGGCAGTCATGTTTGCTGGACGTGAGACCGTCAAGTTCTGGAACCGTGAAATGCTGGCCAGCGAATAGCGACCAGACAGGCTGATTGTAGGGGCGGCGGATCGTTTTCCGTATGGGCTAAGTCGTACCGATTTGGCGGCTCAGGAAAAAAGGCCCCCGAACGATGCTCAAGGCTTCCCGGTCCCGACGCGGCTTCCTAATCGCTACGCAGTGCCAGAAAGAGTATCGGCAGAATGACGGCCGCTAATCGCTCAAAAAGAAGAGCGAAAGAAAGTGGGCCAAGCCGCAACTCGGTGTCCCGCCGCCGACGGCAGAATCCGATACCGCGAAAAGACAACGTTCCGGTCGGCCACTCCGAATCGTCAGGCCTTCTTTGGTTGACGCTGTCGACGCAATTGGTCCATGTAATCGCAGCCTTTCCAGGTGAGGCACAGGGGCCCCTTGTCGGCAAGCGTGTCCTGCCCCAGTTCGACGAAGCCGCCGTTAACCAACAGGAAAAGGTGTTCGACGATGGCCGTTCGCTCGTAGCCTTCGATCGAAATGTTGCCCTTGAACAGCCGACTGCCGCGTTCTTCAACGAAGAACAGCAGCTTGTGGACGAGTTCCATGTCGCGTTTCACAGATGCAGCCTCCGTGCTGCGGGAACGAATGGGTGTGGCTCGACTGGGTGAGCCGCAGGCGTACTGAGTGAGCCGCGGGGCGCTCGCGGTTTTCCGACCGGCGTCCCCCATGGTGGCGATCATCACGGGGTCGTCCGAAATCAAACAGTAGCGTCTGCCAGATGGCCGCTTCCAGACCAGTTCCCGCTACACGCGGCGAATGAACTCTTCGGCGTAGGAACGCACTTCGCGACCATTGAGCACGTGGACCATTCGGAGTTGCTGGACTTGTTCGTCGCTGAACGAACTGAGCGGGACATGGATCAGCGATCGTTTGTGGTGTCGCGCGAGCCGACGCCAACCGCCGCCCGGTGGCAGCGCGCTGAGTAGTGCGACCTGTCGGCCTTCCGAATGCAAGCACGCCGCGGCGATCAAACGTTCCTCCAGCGTCTCGGCGTAGTCGAGCCGCGGGTCGGACCAGATGTCAGGGATCGCGACCGGCGGATAGATAAACATCGCGCCGCCATAGCGACTTAGCCCGATTCCTGGGCCCACCATTTCATCGGTGAAGTTGGACGCGTAGAACGCAAGCGTGGATTCGTCCTTGTGTTCGGCAAACCAAGTCGTCCGCCACGGATAGTCTCGCGGGTCCGACGGCGAATCAAACAGCATGACGCAGACGTCGAGCGTGCCGCGGCTGGGCGGAATGACTTTGACATAGATCTCTTTGTCGTACCAATGTCGAAGCGTATCACGAATGTCGATCCCATCCTTCACGCTGGTCGTGAACTTTTCAGTGCGGGCGAGATCGTTGCCGATGACCGCACGCGCACGCTCGAAGACGCGGGTACGGAAGTTCTCGATCCGTTCATCCTCCGGCGGGTAGCTGCATTGGGTGTACGGATTCCATTGGTATTGCCAACGCTGTTTTTCCGGACGCGAAGGCTTGCGTTTCAACTTGATGGTCCGCCACAGCATTGGTGGCCCGGGCAATCGATTGACCATCGAAACGACATCGCCATCCGGCAAGCGAGCTTGATCGATACCGAGATTCACCTCCGGTAGCGGTTCGGCGTCAACGTCTTCGGGGATGTTGGCGTAGGAATACTGGTTGGCGATCTCGGCCACGTGAAGCGCGTACTGATCACCCATGATCTGTTGCGCGGCGGTGACGATGGTGATCAAGTCCGGCGTCATGCGACGCGACATCAGGGAAAGATTGCGGATGTATTGAAGACACTTCGAAAGGTGCAGCGGAGTGATCCGTCGAGCGAACTGTTTCAATTCAGCCCGATAGCTTCCCCGAGCGGCAATCAGCAATTCTTTGACGCCGTCGAGTTGCAAGTCCTCGTCGTCCTCTAATTCACTCCGTGCGCGCTCGTAGAGTCCCGTGATGTACGGCAACTCACCAAACAGAAACATCAACGTCCGCGAATCGATGGCGAATCGCTGCGGTTGCTCGACCGGGTCATGCTCGGGCAACTCGACCGCGCGAGCCACGCCCCGCTGCTCAACACCGGGCGCGAACAACTCGGTGTAAGCCTCTCGGACCCACGGCCAGTGCATGATGCTGGTAACGTAAAGGATGCGATCGTACTGCTTTTCCAGCTCCGCCAGCCGCGCGGCCATGTGGACGATCCGAGCTCGCGTCTGACGATCGGGGGGGCGTGGGAGGCTCGGCAACACGGCTGCCGCGAACCGTTCGACGGAAACTTGCCGAACCGCAAAGGGATCGGGCATCACGGCTGAAAAGGGGAGAAACGGTGCCGTCTCGAGATCGATGTACTCGCGCGGGATGTGCTCGCCCATCGCCGCTCGGATCGCCATGATGACCGGTTGGCACGGATCGACTGGAACATAGCTGGCGGGGTCCACGTCGACTTCTTCGTCGCTTTCTGCGTCCTCAAACGGGCGAAACTCTCCATCGTATTCCGCGTCGGGAAAGCTCAGTGCCGCCTTCTGAATGACGATCGATGGCCGCGGCAAGTCGAGGATCGCCGCTTCGGTGCAAACCCGAAAAGAATCCGGCAAAGGAACGGCGATGCAGTCGAAATCGTATTCCAGCATCCAACGTCGAACCGTTAGCGCGAATTGCCCGCTGCCGTGGATCACGGGCAGCACCGCGATCGACCGACCCAACCGCAGCAATTCGGGGGGCAAGAATGTCGGCTCTTGTTCCTGGTTCATTCGGATTCGCCTTGCGGATCGGTCCGTACGGAGGTAGTCTTTCGCAATCGTTAGGAGGTTTTATCGGTTGACCGCGGCGCAGATTTGCTTCGCCACCCTCCAAACGCTTTTCACTCACCGCGATTGCGGTGCTCAACCCAGTTATCGTTGAAACGCAGTCGGCTTATTTCCGACTGCGTTTCTTTTTTTGAAGTCGATCGCGCCGTCGTGACGCATTTCCTGGTTCATCGGCTCTCCGCGATTGCGGCGTCAAAACAGACGCGTTTCATGTCAGCGTGCGGCATGACGTGATGGTACTTCTCATTGGCGATGCGCGGAATCAGGTCGCCCGATGACGAGCCACGGGTCCCGCGATTGCACCAGGTGTTCGAATCGACGAACCCGAACGAATTGGTTTGCACCAAAAGCCACCTGGTCGCTGCTGCGTAGCGGACCACTTCGCCGCACCTTATTCTATCGGCCGAGCGACTGAGACGTGCACCCGTTTGTGCCGGCTTTGTTTTCACGTCGTGGCTTCGTGGCGGAAGGGCTGACTGAACGCTCGTTGAACAACGAGCGTTCGAGTGGATGATTGAGTAAACCGCAACCAGCCCGCGAGTGGTTCTCACGCGATCCGCTCTTCCCACTCTCGTTTCCACTGACGCAAACGAACTGGCCGAACAAAGGCTTTTCAGTCGCTCGCGCGATCGTCCATCGGTGGCCCAGGCAAGCGGACGATCACGACTGGCAACAGTGGCAGACGGTCTTCCACTCGGAGAACTCCAGTCATCGCGTGAAAGACACTATGACCGAGGTGAACGATGGTGAATTCGTGGACATGCATTCGCACACTGGCGATTCTGTTTTGGTTGTTTGTCGGTGCCTCCGTTGCGATCTCGCAGGAGCAGCAGACGGCGGACTCTTCGATGGACGTTGCCTCTGATACGGTGTCCGACGAGAGCGGCTCGCCGGAAGCAACTCCGGCGGCCCCGATCGGACTGACCGATAGCCAGATCGCGAATTCGCCCTCGTCGGCACACAACACTTGGATGCTCGTTTGCTGCGCCCTCGTGTTGTTCATGACGGCGCCGGGACTTGCCATGTTTTACGGCGGTCTGGTTCGGCGGAAAAACGTGTTGAGCGTGATGATGCAGTGCGTGTTTCTGATGGGCCTGATGACAGTCCTTTGGGCTCTGTACGGATACTCACTCGCGTTTGGCGGCTCAGGCGGTTGGGTCGGTAACTTCGACTACGTGTTCATGAACGACGTGCAACGTCAGTGGAGTGACGCGGCGGGCGCCGCGGTCACACCGATGGAGGGCGAGATTCCACGTCTGACTCACATGCTTTTCCAAGGCATGTTCTTCATCATCACCCCGGCACTGATCTGTGGCGCTTTCGCGGAGCGGATCAAGTTCAGCGCGATGGCGCTCTATTCAGTACTTTGGGGAACCTTCATTTACTGCCCGCTGTGTCATTGGGTATGGGATGGCGGCCCCTTGGCGTACGGCGATGAAGGCATCATGGGAGGCGCACTCGATTTTGCCGGCGGCACCGTCGTTCATATTTCGAGCGGTGTTTCGGCTCTGGTCGCGGCGATCTTGATCGGCTCGCGAATGGGATATCCAAACGAACCGATGCAGCCGCACAACTTGACCTACACCGCTCTTGGTGCCGCAATGCTTTGGGTCGGTTGGTTTGGGTTCAACGCCGGCAGTCAATTGATGTCCGATGGTTTGACCAGCAGCGCGTTCGCGACGACTCACTTTTCGGCCGCGGCGGGTGCCTTGGCGTGGGCGCTCACCGAATGGATCGTGCTTGGAAAACCGACCGTTTTGGGAGCCAGCAGTGGCGCCGTGGCGGGGCTCGTCTGCATTACCCCGGCAGCAGGCTTTGTGCAGCCGATGCCCGCACTGGCCATGGGAGTCGTCGCCGGTGTGGTGTGCTATTGGGCTTGCAGTAGCCTCAAGCGATCCCTTCGCTATGACGATGCCCTGGATGCGTTTGGGGTCCACGGGGTTGGCGGTACCGTCGGCGCCGTACTGACCGGGGTCTTCGCGAGTCGCGCCTGCGTGGACGCCAGTGGCAAAGGTCTGAAAATCGGCTTGTTAGAGTCGGGCAGCCCCAGTCTCGTCCTTGGCCAAGTCACTGCCGTCGTGATCACGGTCATTTTCGCCGGGCTCGGCAGTCTGATCTTGTTGAAGGCACTCGACATCATCGTCGGACTTCGCGTCCCCGCCGAGAGTGAGCAGCGTGGTTTGGACATCACCGATCACGGCGAAGAGGGCTACATGCTGGCATAGTGAAGTCAATCGATTCGAAGTGCCAACCCAACGATCGCGGCCGCGACCAATGCCGCCGCCGCGATCTGCTGTGCTCCGCCGATGCCGATGGCGTGGGCGGTCCAACCCCAAAGTGCTGAGCCGCACGACATGGCGATCGCGAAGGCGGTCAGGTAACAGCCCATGCCTCGCGCTTTGAGTCTCGACGGCAACACGACCTGAGCGCAGGTGTTAAACGTCGTCAGCGTCATCATCCAACCGCACCCCAGAACCAGTGCGGCAACGGAAACAATGATTCGATCGGTGCTGAGGCTCATCACCGACATCGATAACGCAACCAATGCGGTCGCATGGGATGCGGTCCAGTTGACGCCGCTTCCCGCATGCATTTTTGGAAGGAACCGGGCCGCGATCACCGCCCCGGTGCCGACGCATGTCACGAGAATCCCGAACCCGTCGGCACCCCACGATAATCGCTCCCGCGCCACCAACGGCAACAGGCTCCAGAAGGCGCTGGCGGGTAAAACAAACGACGCGAGTCGAATCAAGACATTCCGCATCGGCCTCGTCCGACGAACGAACCGTAGTCCCTGATAAAGTGAAATCGCGAACGACAGACCGCGGGAGGATTCACTGCGGTCTCGTCGCCAAAACGCCAGCACCAAGATCACGCCGGCGAACGAGATCGCGTTGATCGAAAACGCGATCCAACATCCTGTCAGCGCGACCAGTAATCCGGCCAGCGCTGGCCCGACCGCTCGCGCGAGATTAAAGCTGATGCTCCCCAAAGCGATCGCCCGCGACAACTGAACGCGCGGCACCAGCTCGGGGATCGATGCCTGCCATGTCGGCGCGTGCAGCGTCAAGCCGATCCCCATGACGAATGTCATCGCCAGCAACGACCAACTCGTGATCACGCCCGTCGCGGTCATCCCCGCCATGATGCCGGTGGTGAGCAGCATCAGAGTCTGCGTCGCTAGAAGAAGCCGCCGGCGATCGACTCGGTCCGCCAGCACTCCAGCGGGTATTGCTAACACGACGATCGGCATTGCCATCGCAGTCCGCACCGAGGAAACCATCTGAGGCGATGCGTCCAGCTCGGTCATCAGCCAGCCTGATCCGATTTCGTGCATCCACGTCCCCAGATTCGAAACCAGCGACGCGATCCAGAACGATCGGTAGACCGGGTTACCAAGCGGAGCCCACGCCGATACGTTTTCCTCGCTACGTTGATCCATGCTTACACCTTCCCACTGCGTCGGTCCTTCGAATAGGGCCCCTAGCGAAGAGGGGCCCTCCGGCCATGAACCCATTCGATTGGATCGTCTTTGATTCGACCGGGACGCTCATGATCCCAAGCCCTGAGGCCGCGGAAGTGTATGCGGCTGTCTCGTCACGATACGGCGCCGAAGCAACCATTGACGATGTGAGGACACGTCTCAAAGCCGCGATCCATCGGCATTTCTTCGAGGGCAACGAGGGCTCCGGTACCAATCAAAACCACGAACGCGAACGCTGGAAGAAGATCGTCCGTGACAGCGTCGGACTCGCGGGCGCGACACTCGACTTGGCTTTCGCGGAGCTTTGGCGGCACTTTGCTTCAGCACAGCACTGGCGGCTTTACGACGATGTCGAGCTGACCATCAAACGTCTTCGCGGTAAGGGCTACCGAATCGCGGTCGCATCGAATTTCGATGAACGCCTGACCGCGATCCTCCAAGAAATGCAGATTGAGGACTGGTTTGATGCCGTCCTTATTAGCGCCGAACTTGGTTGGTCCAAACCCAATACCAAATTCTACGACGCCGCGACCGAGCGATTGGGAGCAACCGAGCGGAACCGATTACTCATGATCGGTGACACCGAGCGCGGCGACGTCCTTGCCGCGAAACAAGCCGGCTGGCAGGCACGGCACCTCATTCGTGCTGGAGACGAATCATTGTCGCAGCTCGTCGCCGATCTCTAATCAGAGCGTTCGGCGAATTAGATCTGGTAGCCAGCTTCTGAAGGGACCGAGTCCTGGGCTTCACCTCCGCGGACGCGTAGCGAAGGCTGCTCCAAGACCACGGTGGTACCAGGGGCAACGCTCTTGGTGATCCAGACGCTTGACCCGATCACCGAGTCCTGGCCGATCACCGTCTTTCCTCCCAGGATCGTCGCGTTGGCGTAAACGACGACGCCGTCCTCAATCGTCGGGTGCCGCTTTTGGCCTCGAATCAAGGCACCGCTGTCGTCCGTCTTGAAACTCAACGCGCCGAGCGTGACTCCCTGGTAAAGCTTGACGTTGTCGCCGATCTCACACGTCTCGCCGATGACCACCCCGGTGCCGTGGTCGATGAAGAAATAGTCGCCGATGCGCGCGCCCGGGTGAATGTCGATTCCCGTTTGCTTGTGCACCCATTCCGACATGATTCGAGGAATGAAGGGGACTTCCAATTTCACGAGCTCGTGCGCGATGCGGTGAACCGTGATCGCCTCGATGCCGGGATAGCAGAAAACAACTTCATCGGTTGTCTGGCAAGCGGGGTCACCGTCGAATGCGGCGCGAACATCCGTCGCGAGTGTCCGTCGAAGCTCGGGAATTCTTTCCAGGAGCGCGATCGCCATCGCTTGTCCCTTCGCTTCGTAGTCGGTCTCGCTCTCGCAATCCTGATGGTTCCCGCGAACTCGATCCTCATGTCGAAGGGCTCGCGCGACTTGCGTGGTCAGTTGGTCATGCAGCGAATCGACCAAGCTACCGACATGGTAGGTGATGTTCCCCGCATGAAGCCCGACTTTGCGACGGTAACCAGGATAGAGAACGTCCTTCAGGTCGAGCAGAATCGCGACGATCGCCTCGTAGCTCGGCAGCGCACAGTGACCGAGATGATTGATCGCGTCGTTGGCGGTGTAAGTCGCCACGATCCGCTCGGTCAACCTCGGAAGCTGTTCTTTGAGACGGAAGTCAGATGCCACGACAGTTCTCGCGGGAAAGGAGACACTGGTCCGCTGTAAAGACAAAGACGAACCTGCTGGTTGCAAAGGTTCACCATTGCCCGGGAAGAATTTTTCCCTTGCACGTCGATTGGAGCCCAAGCACTACGAACCGGGTGACCATCACATTAGTCTAGACCGTCGGCCCTGGAGGGAAACGGAGCTGCGCAGACGGGCGTACGTGATTGCCACACCGCCCGCCGCCGTCCCGATTCACTCCCCAAGCCCCTCGCGATGGAGAGGCCTTTCTCCAGCTAGACTGTCTCTAGCGGCCAATGCTTGGCGGGTCGCTCTGCAGGAAGTCACGAGGCCCTCGCACGGTGTAATATGGGTACGCGACCTGACCGGTCGGCTGGCCCGGTGTGAACGGACGACCGTTCAATTCCGCGCCGGCGCGATGACCAAGCATGCCCGGATTGAGGTGTGAGCTATAGTCAAGCCCACCCTGTTGCCAGCCCAACGAGCCAGCGACACATCCTGTGCGGCAACCGCCCGCTCCGCACATTCCGCCTCCTAGCTTCGAGCCGCAGTTTCCCGTCGAGCACGTGCCGGTCGAGCAAGTCGAACCGCAAGTTCCGGTCGAGCAACCGCCACGTGTTTGGTGACGAAGACATCCGGTGCTGACGATCAGCAAGCCGGCCAATGATCCAATCCACAACCAACGGTTCATCGCCGAATCCTTTTGGGCTCAGTCGGAGGCCGCTGACTTCCTGTGCGGCCGACAATTGTTCGCCAGACTCTCCGATGACGCGGCATCAGGAGCGGGATGTCTGGTTCTATCGTTGTTTCGGACGCAGGCCTGCCTCGGTACACACAATCAATGCGACCCGAAGCGTGAAGTGAAAATCGTGCGGTTAGAGCCGACGCAGGTTACCCAACCGTTGCTAGCAATAAGAGAAACACGCGTTGCGAGGGGCGCCGAAAACATGGTAACGACTCGGCTGTAGTCCCGATTCTGTCCTGCCATTGGTTGAAACGATGAAGCCAACTCTTCTGCTAGCGAGCGTCCTGCTGATCGCGACGAGCCTCTGCGGTGAGTGCCAAGCGCAGATCACTCCGGCACCGATCTTGTCGGCCCAACCACCCAAGCGTGCAACGATCGAAGACTATTTGATCAATCGCCTGCGGGCAACGACCGAGGACCAGAAAGACTACGTCCGAGAAATCCTGCGTTTGGTTGATCAGCGTCGCCTCGATCTGAAGCTAGTGCTCGCGCTTCAGCGGCGAGCCCGCGCCAGGCGACCGCATTTCCCATTGCCCATCTTCGAACAAACGATCCGTTTTGAAGGCCGGAAGCGCGGCGTCATCGTGCCAACACTCCAAGAAATCGTCGCCCGCAATGGAGCCAGCGCCACCCAAGCAGTGCGGGACTCCCGGCTGCGGTTCTAACGCCGAAACCGATGCGTCTACACGTGCAAGCCACAGTCGCCAATGGTGGGTGGCACCAACTCAGAGTCCGTGCTCGCGTTTCAGCGGCGAGCCCGCGCCAGACGGCCCCATTTCCCATTGCCGATCTTCGAACAAACGATCCGTTTCGAAGGCCGGAAGCGGGGCGTCATCGTGCCCACACTCCAAGAGCTCCAAATGCTGGGTGGCACCAATTGAGAATCTACTGATGAAGTCGAGAAACGAGCCGCAGTCCCAACGATGGGTGGCACCAATTAAGAGATTATCCGGAAACCAATCAGTCTTGAAAAAAGTGAACCAACCTTGGCATTGAGAGTTTGCACACTTTCGACAGCCAAGGAGCGCAGTCCCAAACAGTCTCTAATGGTGGGTGGCACGAATGGCACAGTCGTTTCTGTAACTACTTTGTTCAAAGGAATTATCGCCTTCTTTGAGTCGGCCTCGCAGTTCATCGCGAGGCTGCATCATCAAGTTGTAATTCGTGCCACGTTTCTTCTTCACTCTCGGCTCATAGCGCTCAGGACGATTGGCAACATTGCAACGCGCAATG
>JBCBLJ010000975.1:0-2788 GCA_038520195.1 Planctomycetota bacterium | reverse complement strand
GGGCACGTGACCATCCGAGCTCGGTCGTGGGGATGACAGTCGGGTTTTCGGGGTCGATACCGGGTGCATTGGTGGAGACATGAACGGGCCTCGCCACGCCATCCTTCAGGAACACCGTGAGTCGATCGCCGGCGGTCCCGAACTTCAGCAAGTCATGAGCCCGCACATAACGGGGCGTCACCTCACGACGTCCCGCGACGCCATCGGCGACAATGTCGCCGAGTGCCACCAGCATTTCTTCCCCGTCTTGAACGTTGACTTGTTGGGGAGCGAGGTCCTCATTCGAGAAATTCGCTGTCAAACGACGCTTGGTGGGTTCCCAACGCGTCGCGGTGACGACGATCGTCTTGCCGCCTTGCCCCAAGGTGATCGGATCACCAATCGAAATCGTCTGATCCTCGTTGTAAACGATCTCCACAAACAGACCTGAGACGGCCTCGAGACCTCCGATCCTCTCGACGACGTAAAGGTCGGATTCACCGATGTCGAGCGCATAGTCATGGAGCGTGAGCGTCGCTTGATCGGCTTCGCTTTCCCACAACGCGACACGACTCGACAGACGCTCGCCGAGGCGAACCTCGTCGCCGATCCGCGGTGCGACAGAAGCGGGGTTGGTGAGTGAGAAATCGACAAACTCCTTCGGGCTTTGCTCGTAGACTTGGATCTTGCCCAAAAACTGCAAGCCATCGATCAAATCGTCGACCAGATCATCGATCAATTGGTCCGTCAGATCCGCCGCAACACGCGACGCCTCTTCACCGGCCCGCGTCGTCAACTCTTCGGGCGATTCGCCGGTCGCCAACTCGGTCGCCTGCTCAAAAAGGAATTCCTCAATTCCACCTTCGATCTTGCTTTCGATCAGTCGATTGAGCAGCCCCGTCACCAGACCACCGACGAGTCCGTTGTCCTCGGAGTCGTTGTCATCGCCGACGAGTGTTCTTTTGACTGATTCCTTCGTTTGATCGCGGAACGAATCCGTATCGGTTAGCTCGGTTACGAAATCGGCGAGTAGCGATTTCACGGTGAGTACCAAGTTGACGTCATCCGCCAAATCCGAGGCGGTCTTGTTTTCGCTGGTCAGTGCCTTGGGAATAAAGAGTTCGAAGGGAGCCGTGTCACCTACTTGAACTTCGAAACGCTGATTCGCCGACAGTCGCCCGTTTTCAGGAACGGATCCATCGGCCTTCAAACGCGTCGAGAGTTTGGGCAACAAATCCAGCATGTCCGCGACGGTCAGCGTGCCTCCCGCGACGCCGCGTTCATCATCGCCCAACGAAAGCACCGCACCGATCGTCCCCGCGAGGTCTCTGTCCGTTTGATCTTCCGAACCCTCGATCGTGATTTCCACAAACCCAAGATTCGCGTTCGCCTCGACCTCGTTGGCCGAAAGTGTGATGGACGGCTGAAAGAAAAAATCACGCAGAAAGACTTGATCCGCGACCGACTGGCCATGCAGTGGAACTCCGGTCAAGACGCCGGGAAACTCCGGATCAGCGGTGCCGAGTAAGCCCACACTGAAACCTGTCAACGATCCGTTGATGGCCGTCACGGAAAGTGCCGTCGCGTCGCCGAGCGAGGCAACCGTGTGATCGGTCAGTTCGAACGCCTGCTCCGAAGCGTCAACCGCGACTGTGAACGAGTTCCCATCGCCCGACGCGACACCATCGGCGAGGTTGAATCGCTCGAGAATGTCACCGACCGTCGTGCTCCCGTCGAAGTTGACCGTGAACGTGCTGCCGTCCCGCAGTTGCACCTCGATATCCTCGAGCCCATCACCCGTTTCATCCTCCGGGTTTTCGTCACTATTGAGCACAAACGCGTCATCACCGTTGAGCTCCGAAAGCGACATGTCATGGGTCAGCTGGAATCCCGCTCCCGGTGTCGCGAGCTGGATCCCCAGCGAAAGTTGAGCACCCAGGTGAGCCGTCAACTCAATGTCAGTGGAGGCATCAAAGCCGACCAAATCGCCGATCCCAAAGTCGATGCTCAACGTCCGCGGGTCCTCTTCGTCGTCGAACGTGAACGTCTGATCGAGATCCAGGTCGAGAATCAACTCGGGCGGGTTGCCCTCTTGCCCGGGAATAACGCGAATGAAATCAATCGTGTCGACGGCGGTCTCGGCAAACAGTTGTTGAAAACCCTGGATCGTGTTGAATCGAGGTTGGCCGGGAACTTCTTCGATGGCTTCCAGGTTGAAGTACTGAGCGGCGACGTCATTGGTTGCTGAAACCTGAACCGAGCCTGCTTCTCCGTGCGTGTTCGATTGGAAGCGGAACTTGCGAATCAATCGCGTTGCTTCGGGACCGTTCGCGGCGTCGACCACTTCCGACTCAAAGAAAGTGACTTCGATCCGATCTTCACCGAGTTCCGTGTCGATCGCGGCTTCCAACGCACTGGCGTGCGAAGCGTAATCATTGCCTGCGAGATCAACACTCACCGAGACCGATTCACCATCCACTTTCACTGCGAGCGTCGCGATGCCAAGCGACTCCGATAAGTCCGTGAATACGTTCACGTCGAGTGCATCAGAGCGCCGCGCATTGGCGAGCAGTGCATCGGAGAACGCCGACGAGAAGTCAACCAAGTCACCGATCGTCTCGCCACCCGTGAATGGAATCTCTGCCGAGAAGATCGGTGATTCCTTCATTTGATCGAGGTACGTGGTCACGGTTTCGAGCGCCCCGAGGAACCCAACGGCGCTCACGTTTTCAAACGTCAACAACTCCGCGAATTCATCCTCCGCAGTTCCACCTCCCGCGAACCCAATCTCGGGAGCATTGATCGAGGC
>JBCBLJ010000524.1:0-6006 GCA_038520195.1 Planctomycetota bacterium | reverse complement strand
GTCAGGAACCAAAAACCAAATGGCCCGTAGGGTGCTTCGCATTTTTGGTTCCTGACACCCTTTCCGACCAATCGGCTCACCCCAAGTTTTAGGTGTCACAGGCCACTAGCCCCGGGGAATGAACTCAGTTGCTTGGAAGATTAACTTCGGCTTTCCTCGCTTTCGCCGGCGTTTAAGAACTCCCCAATCTTTGGGAGTCGTCCGTATGCGTAGGCGAGCAGCTTGATTGGATGAAGGGTTGTGCCCGTTGTCCCGTGTTCGATTTGCATACGGCAAGCGCTGCACTCCGTGCAGGACAGCTTTGTCCCCGATGCCCGCATGGCGGAGATCATCGGCCAACCGATACGCAGGCTATTGCGATAATTCTTTCGCTGGAGTCCCCAAGTGCCCGCCATCCCCGTGCAGCCCGCGTTGATGTGTCGAACGTCAACGCCTGGAATCAGCTGGAGCAACTGAACCGACGACAACTGCGGGTCGAGTACGCGAAGGTGACAGGGCCGATGGTAGGCAAACTGGCAGTCCATTCGCTGAAACTCTTGGTTGAAACTCTTCATCTCATGGAGTTTGCAAAGGTACTCACAGGCTTCGTACGAATTCTCCGCGACGAGGTGTGCATCTTCATCATCGAACAGAATGGGGTACTCGTGTTTGAGACAAAGGGCCGCCGATGGCTCGGTGGTGATGACGCGATAACCTGAACGGACGGCGTCGGCGAGAATTCGCAGATTGCGCCGAGCCATCCGGCGGGCGCCTCGCAAGTCGCCGGCAGTGATTCTCGGCATCGCGCTACCACTTTGATGCGGCGGCACGTACATCGCAATGCCGTTCTGTTGAAGCACCTCGGCGAGCGCGCGACCAATGTCCGGGTCGTGATAGTTTGCGAAATAATCGACGAAGTAAATGATCTTGGGCCCATCGCCGGCCGGAGGCTTCGTCCAACGGCGCTGGGCGGCATATCTCATGAAAGTGGGGCTGGCCAGCGGCGGTAACTCACGCGCCGAAGAGAGGCCGAACAGTTTCTCGATCCACCAACGCACCGTTCCACTGCGAATCAAGGCATTGCTGAGTCCGGGAAATCGCGAACCGATCGCCGCCAGCGTATCCAAGTGGCCGAGCAGCAGATCCGATAGCGGTTGACCGTTGGTCGCGACGTATTGGGCTTTCAGTTCCCCGACGATCTTAGGAATGTCAACGGTCGCGGGGCACTCGAGACGGCACTGATGGCAATTGAAGCACAAATCGGCGACCGACTTCGCGCGGTCTCCGGCAAGTGAATCGACGCTTATTTTTCCGCTCAACACGCCTCGAAGAAGATTGGCTTTCGCGCGCGGCGTCGACTCTTCGTTTCTCATTGTGCGAAACACCGGACACTGCCGCTCCGAATTAGCCGTGGTGCGGCATCGGGCGCATCCGTTACAAGTCTGGGTGACCTCGTCGATCATCGCGTTGGGCGGCCACTGCTGCAAAACGGGAAGTTCGGGGACCGCGGTCCGCCGCAAACGCGCGGCTTGAACCACTCTCTCCGCGGCCGGCAGCAAGGATCGTTTGTCGGTGGAGACTTCGATGGTTTCGCCAAATCCACGCAGATTCTCATCGGGCTGTTGTAGGACCGCGCCGAAGAGTTTGCCTGGGTTGAGGCGATGGTGCGGATCAAAGAGTCTTTTGATTTGACCCATCGCCGGCCAAAAGTCACCGAATTGCTTCGGCAGCAATGCACTGCGACTGAGTCCGGCCGCGTGTTCGACGGCGATTTGTCCGCCGAACCGCCAAACGACTTCGGCCACTTCGTGCGCCAACACACGCAGTTTGTCACGTTCACGGTGGTCCGCTAAATCCAGAAACGGACGAATGTGTAGTTGCCCATGGCCGGCGTGAGCGAACACCGTGGCGGTGGTTCCCAGATCGCGCAACTTGTTTTGAATTGCGGAAAGCGTCTCGGGCAAACGTTCGGGTGCGACCGCGATGTCCTCGACGAAAGGAACAGGCATGTCCGGGCCGTTGAGTCGTCCCAACCGTGGTGTGACGCGCCGGCATAGCGCCCAGTATTGGTCGCGCGTACGTTGGTCGGTCGTCGTGGTCGAGTCAAAGGCACCGTCGACGCCTCGCGAGAGTTCTTTTTGAAGGACCTCCATGCGCTCGTTCAATTCACTAAGTGAGTCTCCTTGGAATTCGATCAGCAACATCGCTTCCGACTGAGCCGGGATCACGTCTTCGAACTGCTTCTCGGTCTCACGGGCGATTCCGAGCAAGCGTCGTCCCATGAAGTCACATGCCACCGGATGATGTTGGAGCGATTTGACGGCGGCCCTCGACGCGGACTCCGTTCGATGGAAGAAGAGGATCACGACGCCTCGGTGCGCGGGGATCGGTTCGGTGACCAGTGTCGCGTCCGCAATGAAGGCCAGCGTCCCTTGCGAACCGACCAGGAACTTCGCGAGATCGACTCGCCCGTCTTCACCAAAGATGCCGTCGAAGCGATAGCCACAACGTGCCGGCGGTGCCGTTTCAAGCGATTCAATGCAGTCTTTGTACTGCGAATGGATCTCGATCAAACCTTGAGCGAGACGTCCGGTCGTGCCCGGTTCATTGGGTGAGTGTTTGCCAAGATTCAGAAGTTCGCCGTCAACCGTCACAACACGCATCGATTGGATGTTGTCGCGGGCGGAACCACTTCGCAGGTAGTGGCTTCCCGATGCGTTTACCGCAAGCGTTCCGCCGATCGTCGTGATGCTCCGGGTGGCGGGGTCGGGGCCAAACCAGCGGCCGAAAGGTTTGACCTCACGATTCATCTCCGCCATCGTCAGTCCGGATTGGACTGTGATGGTACGAGCGTCATCGTGGACTTCCATTCGACGAAAGTAACGTGAAAAATCGACGACGAGCCCGGGCCCGATCGACTCACCGGCAACCCCACTGCCACTGCCTCGCGCATGCAGCGGCAGGTCATGCTCGCCGGAGTATTCGACGATCGCGGCAACGTCGGCGACGGATCGCGGGCGGACCACGCCGACGGGTTCGATTTCGTAAAGACTGGCGTCGGTCGAATAGAGCGTCGTTGAGATGCTGTCGCAGGCGACATCTCCGCGAATCACCCCTCGCAAATCATCTTGAATGCGTTGTCGATCGATTTCCATCACAACATTCTATCGGGCGAAAACGCGGCGTCACGGCAACAGGAGGCTGGTCGGTCCATCCCGTTTGGCAACCAACGACCTGCCCATCGGGATTGCACCGTCGGCCCATCGGGATCGCACCGTAAGAAACCATGATCGAGCATTCGTGTGAACCTCGTGGCTGCGGTACGATAACTCGCGGTTAAGTGCTAGACTACGGCGTCGGACAGACCGTTGTGGTGAAAGCCTCCGGTGGTGCCTAAGTCCGTCCCCGCCCCGAATCGTAACCCCCGCAGTCGAGGAAAATGATGCGACCCACGAGCTGCATCCTGCCATCGCTTCTCCTGGTCTTGGTTTCAGGCTTCCTTCATGCCTCCGACGCGCCCAAGGAAATCCTGCTGATAGCGGGACCTCGGTCGCACGGCTACGGTAGCCATGAGCACTATGCCGGTCTCCGCATCTTGGAGGACGCCTTGAAGCAGAGCTCGGATCAACTGAACGTCACGATCACCAAGGGCTGGCCGAGCGACGAGCAGATTGCGTCCGCCGATTCGATCGTGATCTATTGCGATGGCGGGAAACGCCACGTCGCGATGGAGCATCGTGATCAACTGCGAAAACGATTAGCCGAAGGCTGTGGGCTCGTTTGCTTGCACTACGCCGTTGAGATGGTTCCGGGAGAGCCCGGCGATGATTGGGTGGAATTGCTGGGCGGCCATTTTGAGATTCACTACAGCGTCAATCCGCACTGGGTAGCTGACTTTAAGCAACTCCCCACGCACGCAATCACACAAGGCGTGGAACCGTTCGCGACAGATGATGAATGGTACTTTCACATGCGGTTTTCGGAGCAAGGAAAGGTCATCCCGATCCTCTCCGCCGTTGCGCCGGAACACACGATGAGACGCAAAGACGGTGCGCACAGCGGAAACCCACACGTCCGCAAGAGCGTCGCGGCGGGCGAGCCTCAAATTGTGGCATGGGGATTTGAACGGCCCGACGGAGGACGGTCGTTCGGGTTCACGGGCGGGCATTACCATTGGAACTGGGGCAATGACGATCAACGCCGTCTGCTTGCCAATGCGATCCGTTGGTCCGCCGGCCAGGAGATCGAGGACGGGGGTTCGTCGCTCGGGCAAAAGCCCGTCGGAATCAACCGTCTGATGGAGAATCAAGACTACGAGCCTCCTAAAAAGTTTGACGCCAAAGCGACGGCCGATCGTTTTCATCTCACATCCACGACCAAGACCGAGACGAATTCCAAGACGCCGCGTGAGCTGTTCGTCTCGGACATCGTGACCTCTGAAACAAAGCGGCACCGTGTCGAAGTCGATACTTCCATCAAGGGTGTCCGCGACTTGTACTTCGTCGTCGATGACGCGGGAGACGGGTTCGCATGTGACTGGGCGGACTGGGTCGACCCAACGCTTCACGGTCCTGGCGGGTCTCTCTCGCTGGTGGACCTCGGCTGGAAATCCGCGACATCACAGTGGGGTGACGTCCGCAAAGACCGCAATGCTTCGGGACGAGACTGGTCCGTTTCCGGTGAAGTGATCGGCAAGCGAGCCATCGGCACACACGCAAACAGCACGATCCATTTTCAGATCCCCGACGGCTACACACGGCTGACCGTCACCGGCGCGCTCGACACCGGCGGGACAACGCAAAGCAACGGTGAGACGACGAGTGTTCGGTTCGGTGTGTTCGCCGATGCGGCACCCCGGAGCCTCGGCAAAGGTCCCGATCTTTCTCCCGAGGGCCTGCAACGGAATCCGGAAAACGCACTCACTGGTATCGAAGTGGCCGAGGGGCTTCGTGCGACGCTTTCCGCCAGTGAACCTGTGCTGAGAAGCTTGACCAATTTGGACGTTGATTCACGCGGTCGCGTGTGGGTGTGTGATGTCATGAACTATCGTCGCAATAATGGTTCACGTCCCGAGGGAGACCGTGTCCTGATTCTTGAGGACAACGATGGGGACGGCGTGATGGATGACGTCAAAACGTTTTACCAGGGCACCGACATTGATTCCGCGATGGGACTGTGTGTTCTGGAGAATGACAAAGGTTGCGAGGTCATCGTGACCGCGTCACCCAATGTCTGGCGTTTTGTCGATCGCGACGGCGACGATATTCCAGACGAGAAAACGTTGATGTTCTCCGAAACTGGGATTCCACAGCACGATCACTCCGGTCACTCATTCCTGTTCGGACCGGACGGAAAACTGTACTGGAACTTTGGGAACACGGGCAAACAGGTCAAGGACGCCGAAGGAAAGACGGTGATCGACATCCATGGTCGACCGATCGTCGATGACGGAAGCCCGTTCTTCGGCGGCATGCCCTTTCGGTGTGACCTCGATGGATCGAACATGGAAGTGCTCGCGCACAATTTCCGCAACAACTGGGAAACAACTGTCGATTCGTTCGGCACACTCTGGCAAAGCGATAACGACGACGATGGGAATCGCGGGACACGAATCAACTTTGTGATGGAACACGGTAACTATGGCTACCGTGACGAGAAGACCGGGGCGGGGTGGCGAGAAACGCGTCTCAACCAAGAAGACGAAATCATGCACCGGCATTGGCATTTGAATGATCCGGGTGTCGTCCCAAATCTGATCCAAACCGGTGCCGGTTCGCCGAGCGGCATCTGTGTTTACGAAGGTCGCCTTTTGCCGAAACGCTTTTGGGACCAAGTCATTCACTGTGATCCCGGCCCGAACGTCGTTCGAGCGTACCCGACCGAGCCGGAGGGTGCGGGATACAAAGCGACCATCGATCCGTTGATGACGGGGACCGTCGATCGCTGGTTTCGCCCCGCAGACGTGTGCGTCGCACCCGATGGCTCGGTCGGGTACGCTCGAACGACGTTCGGGCCGGGATCACAGTG
>JBCBLJ010000862.1:0-3452 GCA_038520195.1 Planctomycetota bacterium | reverse complement strand
TACTGTGCGCAGCTCTCCATCACAACGCTGATGCTCGCCATCGGAGCTGCGTCGCTGCAGAATCAGCTGAATCCGTCTGGGGAGACGACGCTGGCAGAAAACCGAACCGCCCAACCGCCCGCGGGAAGAGGACCCATGGATTCGTTTCGTCAGGAAACAGATCAATCGAATGCCGGGTTCGGTATTGGTCCTGGTAGCGGTCGAGGCCCCGGCCCCAGCGAAAAACCGTGGGAGCGTGCGATGGACCGGCAAATCGAATCGTTCCGTCGACGAAACTCCGCCGAGCAAACCGTCGCGATCAAGGTGTTTCCCGCCAACCCGATCGATTCGGCTCCCGAGATACGCCTTGCGCTCAAAGAGGTGCTCGGGTTTCAACGACACTTCTTCGGCTCGTTCGGTGAACCCAAGTTGTTGCTGTTCATTCACGAAGGCCCCGTGAGTGAGGTTGTCGAACGGCTGTCGATCGGTGAAGTTCTTCGAGTGAGTGAAGCGGACCGGACCATCGAATTCCGTATCGACCCGCTTGCTCCGTGAACACGGTCGCGGAAGAGGGATGTGGGAAAGGGAATGAGCCTTCAGCGGATGAAGTTGAGTGAGTTTCGGCGAAGGGTCGTGGCGGGGTCTTTTCCGCAGTTCGAGCGTTTATCCGACGGACTACGCGCACTGAAGTTCGTGCAGGCGGATCCGATCCGCGCCCCGGCAAGAGCTCAGGATTTGATTCTCCGTCAACGTGTGTCGGGCTATTCGGCAGGTGATCTGGAGCGGTCTTTTCCAAGCCTCGACGCCGAAGAGGGTTTTCTGTTTGCTTACGGCTTCATGACGCCAGAGGTCTGGCGCGATCTACGCTTCCGGCCCCGCTCGAAGCTCAAGAAACTTGAGCGGGAGATTTTGGACGCCGTCGCGGAAATGGGCGAAGTTCATCCACGGGATCTCGACGAACGGTTCGGTCGTAAGTCCGTGCAAAACTACTGGGGCGGAAAGTCTCAACAAACCAAACGAGTGCTCGAGGACTTGCATCACCACGGCTACCTTCGCGTGAGTCGCCGGGAAAAAGGCATCCGAGTTTACCAGCTTCCCAAAGAGCCGCGACAACCGATCGAATCACCACGCGAAAGCTATCGGCGTCTGCTGTTGACGACGGCCAAGACGTTTGGCCCAACCACTAAACCGTTTCTGCTGGCCGAGTTGCGGAACCATAACCATCTGCTGTCCTCTCGCAGCGACCGGTCGGCTGTCGTTGACGCCTTGATCCAGGACGGTGAACTCGAAGCGATTCAGATCGGCGAGGAAAAGTATCTCTGGCGGCCCCAGGATTGGCCTTCGCAAGACGTGCCGGAGCGAGTCCGCATCCTCGCACCCTTCGATCCGTTGGTCCGCGACCGCGATCGATTCACGAGGCTATGGGATTGGACCTATCGATTCGAAGCCTACGTCCCTGCCGCAAAACGCGAGCGTGGCTACTACGCGATGCCGGTGCTTTGGAACGACAAAGTCATCGGTTGGGCGAACGCCGAGATTGTCGATGAACGGCTCTCGGTCAGCATTGGCTATCTGAACAAGCGTCCGCGAGCTAAATCGTTTCGACTAAACGCGGAAGCGGAGATTCAGACGATGGCTGAATTCCTGGGACTCCAGGGCGATGCTTGGCAAGCCACTCTTTGATTTTTGCGGTGGCGGGAATGGCTGTCGTTCGTTCCGATCTTTCGTGATTTCACATTTTCTTTTGAACCAGATGGTGGCAACGTCGACTTACCACCGGTGGCCCAATGAGAAATGCAGATGAAATCTTCGACGAATGGTTGGTGTTGCGATGCCAGGGAGGTGACTCCAAGGCGTTGACGATGCTGGTCGAACGCTGGCAGCCGAGGCTGTTGGCGTTCGCGATTCGAGTTTTGGGAGAGCGTGATGCGGCCGAAGACGCGGTTCAAACGTCTTGGGTCGACATTGTGAAACGGATTCGATCCGTCAAGGATCCCAAAGCGATCCGACCTTGGCTGTTCCGAGTCGTTGCCAACAAGTGCACCGATATCGTTCGCCGACGTTCCAAGCGTCGAAAGAGTGAGTCTGCCGAGCGTGCCGACGAAGTCCCCGACCCCGGCGTCGAAAAGCGACGGCGGGAAGCGGATCGGACCGAACGTATCGCGCGTCTCCGAGGTGTCATGAAGACGCTCGATGAGGGCCACCGTGAAGTGCTGCGGATGCATTACCAGGACGGTCTGACCGTGGACGTGATCGCAAAACAACTTTCGATTCCGGCGGGAACGGTGAAGTCACGTTTGTATCACGCCCGGCAAAAACTCAAACAATCACTTACGGGAGAAAATGATGAATGATCTTGATGAACAAATCCGCGCCGCACTGGCCGCGGAGGATGCCGAAGTGCTTTCGAAATACGAGGGCGAGTCATCTTTGACGACCATGTTGGTGCAGTTGTACCAGGGCCGTCGCTGGTTCATTAATCTGAGCGCGACGGTGGTCACGTTTGTGATTTTTGGAGTCCAGATCTGGTGCGGCTTCAAGTTCTTTGGCGCCGAGACCACCAAAGAGCTCATCGGGTGGGCCACCGGGTTTCTCACGCTGTTCGTCTGGATCGTGATGATGAAACTTTGGTTCTGGCTCGAAATGCTCCGGCACTCCGTGACCCGCGAAGTGAAACGCCTGGAGTTGCAGGTCGCGCTCTTGAATCAACCGAATGAGGGTTGAAACACCGAAGACGCGGAAAAGAAATGCCGCACCGCGCCAACTGTCGAAAGGGGGCCGCCTCGTTGAAGGATCGGCGCACTGGAAACAATGAACCAGAACGCCAAGGTGCTCGCAAACGCACTGACGAGACTGAGACCCATCCGCATCCGTAGGAAAGTTGAGCCGTACTCGGAACCTATTCTTCGATCTTTCGCATTTCGAAACGCCAGCGATTCACTTTCTTGCCGCCGGAGAACTCTTCGTAGTTTCCAGACCAGACACCATTCTTCTTGGTGTCCAACGCGACGTCGACGAGTCCCGACAGCGGGTACTCGTCGTCCTGATCGAATTCGTACTTGTACTTGTTGGAACCTCCTGCGATGTCGCCGATCCGGTCTCCCCCGGAAGTCTGCTCTTCCGAGTTCTTTATTCGCTGCGATAACAACCCCTGCAACTGGCCGCGAACGTTCCCTGACTCCCCGTCTTTCTTACCGCCGTTTCGTTTCTCGCCACGCGGAGCCGCGGGTTCCTCGGCAAGCTTGCCAGCTCCGTTGACGAGTTTGGCTTCGCCGACCGAAAAGATGGATGTCTGTTTGATCCGAAACTTGCCGGTCAAGAGCGTTTGCAGCTTCGGGTCCTTCTCCTTGGGGTCAAGGACTTTGAATTCCCAGATCGTGCCTTCAACATCCTGGCGTTTGTCAGTGGACGCGTCGCTCGTTCCCCGCGAGCCACCAAGATTGCCGAGGTTTGGACGGTTGCCGCCTCGGTTA
>JBCBLJ010001003.1:0-2639 GCA_038520195.1 Planctomycetota bacterium | reverse complement strand
GACCCACACCTACGCCGACAGAGTGCAAACGCTTCGGCACGTCCGCGATGCAGGGATGGAAATGTGCAGCGGAGGGATCATCGGAATGGGTGAGTCACACGACGACATTGTTTCGATGGCCTTCGATTTGAAGGAACTGGGGGTTCAATCGATCCCGTTGAACTTCTTGAATTCGATCGATGGGACTCCGCTGGAGGGAAAGACAGACCTGTCGCCGCAAGACTGCCTTCGCGCTCTGGCGATGTTTCGTTTCGTCAATCCGTCTCGCGAGTTGCGCATCTCCGGTGGCCGCGAGATCCATCTCCGGTCGCTGCAGCCACTCGGTTTGTATGTCGCCAACAGCGTTTTTGTCGGCGACTATTTGACGACCGAGGGGCAAGCACCCGAAGAGGATTACGCGATGATCCGTGACCTCGGTTTTGAGGTCACCACGTCCGTTGGTTAATAACGGCCGTTGGTATCACGTCCGCGTTGCGGCAAGACACAAAGCGGACGTCTGAGAGACCTGGGTCTCGCAACTCGTGCGCCGCCCGGTTGATTCGCTACTTCCGGACGTCGGCCGTCATTCCTTTCCAATCGTCGGTCCGAAAAGGCGTCATCGGAAGTCCTTCAACGCTCTGAACGTTGCAGACCGGGTTGTCGGCCCAGGCGTATCGCACCGCGACCGGTTGCTCGATCTGTGGACTCGACACCTCGACGGTGGACTTGCCGGTGATCTTCGCTTCGGCATGCACGAACTTTTGGTCTTCGCCGGCGATGGTGAACCCGATTGGGGTACGGACATCAAAGGTATCGAGCCCTTTGCCGACGTGATCGAATTCCACCAGGATCTTATTGCCTGTTGACTTCATCGACTTGTACGTCGGGCTTTGGTACGCAATTTCGTAGCCATAGTCCCTCGCCAACGCCCATCGAGCGAGTCGCTTTCCAACGTCCTGTTTGTTCTTTGGGTGGATGTCAGAGGCTTCACCGAGGTTCAGGATGACGGCTTCACCGGTGTTGGGCAGTTTGCTGAGCGTCATCGTTTGAGCTTCGCGAAGCTCGGCCCATGAGCTGGGGCTCGGCTGTTCGACTTCATCGCGAAAGTCCGCCAGCTGCACCCAGTAAAACGGGAAGTCACCCTGTTTCCAATCGTCACGCCAGCTCTGGATCATCAAAGGGAACAGATCGCGGTATTGGTACGCACGCGAGGAATTGGACTCGCCCTGGTACCAGACGACGCCGCGCATCGTGTAACCGAGCACGGGGTAAAGGACGCCGTTGTAAAGGTTTGCCGGGCGATGCTGGCCGACCAACGGATTTCGGGGTGCAGCCGGACGCCGTCCCTTCTTGTTTTCATTCCATTTCGCAAGTCGTTCCTTGTAGCTTGCCATCGCGGCATCGTGATCGTACTTGGATTCGGTTTCTCGCCATTTTCCGAGTAGTTCTTGATATTTCGAATCGGCCTGCAGCCGATCCCGGCGCACCCACGCTTCGGCTGCCGAGCCACCCCACGCGTTGTCGATCAATCCAATCGGAATATCGAGCGTTTGATGGAGCTGTCGTCCGAAGAAGTAGCCAACACCGGTTAGTTCCTTGACGGTATCGGGCGTGGTCTTTTGCCAAGCACCGTCGAAACTGGTCTGAGCCTCCTGCGTGCCAACTCGAGGGACGGTGATGTGTCGAAGGTTTGGATAGTTGGCGGCCAAGGATTCCAGGTCGGGGTCGTTGCTTTGGGCGACCGACCACTGCATGTTCGATTGGCCGCTGCAAATCCAGACCTCGCCGACGAGGACATCTTTGAACGTTTGAGTTTCGTCGCCGGATTTGATGGCCAACTCGTGAGGCCCACCGGCTTCCATTGAGGGCAAACTGAGATCGAAACGCCCTTTATCGTCGCATTCCGCGGATGCCTGCTTGCCATCAATCGATGCGGTGACCTTGGAGCCGGGTTCGGCCCATCCCCAAACGTGAATCGGCATCTGTCGCTGAAGGACCATCGAATCGCCGAAAACGGCGCTCATCTTGATTTCCGCTTGCACCGGCGGCGTGAATGCGAACAGGGGCAAAAGCATCAAGGCGGCGAACAGGGAACGTCGCATGGTAGGCTCCAAGGGGAAAACGGGGCGGGGCGGACGGAGCATGATAGCTGAGCGCGCCTGAGCAGGGGGACCGTCATGCGAAAACGGCGAGAGGAACGGACAAGAGAAAACGGCGAAGGCCGCGATCACTCCGAGGCGTCGTCGCGAGAACGGAATTGCCAATAAGCGATCACCGCCAATGCGGGTGCAAACTCGAGCCAGACGATCGCATAGTCAAAGATGGAAGCGTTTTGGTAGGTATAACCGAGCCACACCAGTTGCCGGGGGTGGTAATCAAACCAAAAGCGCAAGTAATAGATCATTGCGACGGCCGCGATGAGTAGCCAAGCTCGGTTTCTTTGAAAGACAATCAGGGGCAACGCCCATGTCCAGTACCAAGGGTTTTGGGTCGGCGACAAAAACCAAAACCAAGCCAGGGTGATGAATCCTGGCTTGGTTTTGGTTTTTGTCGCCGACCCAAAACCCTTGGTACTGGACATGGGCGTTGCCCCTGATTGTCTTTCAAAGAAACCGAGCTTGGCTACTCATCGCGGCCGTCGCAATGATCTATTACTTGCG
>JBCBLJ010000635.1:0-5051 GCA_038520195.1 Planctomycetota bacterium | reverse complement strand
GTTGGTTACCGGCCACAAGTCTTCGTTGGCATGATGCAGCATCACATAATTCAAGTTCGCGGTAATCAACGATGCGGCGATGATCTTGGCCGATGGTCAACCGATCGTTTGGCGAAGCCGCTGTGGCTCCGATCCGCTACCCGAACGAGTGGCGGGCAGCGAGATGATCCACCATCTGGCCGAGCGTGCGAGTCAGCAGGGCTGGGGCATTTACTTTCTCGGAGGCGAACCCGGGGTGGCACAGGCATGTGCAGAAAAACTCCAGCAGTGTTATCCAGGAATGCGGATCGCTGGTGTCGAGTCGCCACCATATCGCCCGCTGTCCGAAGCCGAACAAGCGGAACAGGATCAACGGATTCTGGATTCCAAGGCGGAACTACTGCTGGTGGCGTTCGGGCAACCCAAAGGAGAACGCTGGATCCATCAGAACTATGAAAGGCTCCGCGTTCCCGTGAGCATTCAACTCGGCGCATCGTTCGATTTCATCGCCGGCACCGCGAAGCGAGCACCGAAGCCGTTTCAACGGCTCGGACTGGAATGGCTGTACCGGATGATGACCGACCCTGTCCGCCTGATTCCACGATACGGTGCCAACGCGGCGTTCTTGGCCAAGTCGCTGATACGTGACTGGCAATCAACCGTTCGCAGCTGGGGAATGGGCTTGGATGAAGGTCAAGCCACGGAGCGGTAGAGTCGCTCGGCGTTGTCGCGATCGAGCGGTACAGGGTTGAAGTTGCCGGTCCACTGTTGAAGCGCTTCTTCCACAAACGTCTCGATGCCGCTGGCCGGAATCGAGAGTGCGTTGAGCGATGTCGCCAGCCCCGCCTCTTCAAGCCATCGTGTGACCCGTTCCGCCAAGCGGTCGGGCGCCTCCGTCTCCGGAACGGTCGGTTCCACTTCTCGCAACAATTCGGCGTACCAGTCGGCGTGCCATTCGCCGTTGAGCCGGATGACCGCCGGAAGCATCAGCCCGACGGCCTGACCATGTGTGACGTCGTGCCTTGCGGTCAGTGGGTTCGCGGTCGCGTGTGCCGCGCCCAGCATCGAGGTCTCGATGGCCATTCCGGCGAAGCAAGCCCCTAACTGCATCTCGCTCCGCGCGTCGATGTCATCGGGATGGCTCAGGACTCGCGAGAAACCGCGGGCGAGTAAGCCGAACGAACGACGGCTGTAGGTCACCGACATCGGGTTACGCCGGTTCGTCACATACGTCTCGATCGCGTGCGAGATCGCATCGATCCCGGTCAGCGCCGTCACCGCACGAGGTTGGGTCAGCGTCAGTTCCGGATCAAGGATCGCGATCTTGCAAGCGGCTTTGGAATCACCGCAGGCCATTTTGACATGGGTCTCGGCATCGCTGATGAGCGCGAACGACTGGGCCTCACTCCCCGTCCCACTCGTGGTCGGGACGGCGATCATTGGCAACATGTCGGCGGTCGCTTTTCCGACACCATGATAGTCCTGGATTGAGCCACCACCGGAGTAAACAAAGTTGATCCCCTTACAGCAGTCCATGCTGCTGCCCCCGCCAAGCCCGATCAGCAAGTCGGGTTTCACGGAGGCCGCGTATTCCACTCCCTTGTCCACCATCGCGGAGGTCGGGTTTTCGCCGAAATCGTGAAACGACTCGACCCGGAGACCCTGCTCACGGAGCAACTCAACGCCAGCCGAAAAATGCCCCGCTTCGACAATCCCGGGGTCGCTGACGACGAGCACACAGCGGGGTCGATACTCGGCCGCCAGTTCGCCCAGGCGGGCAAAAACGCCTCGACCAAAGACAATACGCGTGCGGCTAACGGCGTCGAACGGGTGCAGGACTGGCATCGCGGCGGCCGGTTGGTCGGTCAGGTGGTTTTGGGCGGGACGATCTGGGGCTGACATGGATTCGCCAGCGAAGTGTAAGAAGCCTTCAAGACCCGTCGAAAGGGATTTTTGAACCTAAATCGAGGTCCGAAGTCAATCGCGTTTCGGTCAAGCCGCGCCCGCGTCGGCTTGCCGGTAGGCTTCGATCAGCCGCTGTTCGCCCTCTTTCCCTTTGACACTATTGCCGTGCTCCATGCCGATCACGCCAGCGTAGCCCTTCGCTCGCAGGTGATCGAAGACGCCGCGATAGTTGATCTCGCCGGTAAAGGGTTCTTTCCGTCCAGGGTTATCGCCGGATTGAAAGTACGCGATCTCACTCCAGCACGCGTCGATGTTCTCGATCAGATTGCCTTCGGTGATTTGTTGGTGGTAGATGTCAAACAGGATTTTGCACGAAGGACTGTCGACAGCGCGGCAGATCGCGTACGCCTGATCGCTTCGCGAAAGAAACACCCCGCCATGGTTCGCGTACCAATTCAGGGGCTCTAGCACCATTACCAGTTCGTGCTTTTCGATCACGTCGACGCAGCGACGAAGCATGTCGATCACGTTTGCCGTTTGATAGCCCCAGGCGAGTCTTCGTCCGCCATACCGATTCCATTTGTCATTCCCGGCGTGTTGCTGGTCGACGCTGCCGGGAACGACCGTGAACCACTTGGCCCCGACGCGCTGCGCGATTTCGACGGCATCCTTCATCTTGCCGAGTATTTCAGCGGTTGTGTCCTCGGCGGGACGCGCGAACGTCGGCCGGTCAAAACTCGCATAGGCAACGAAGACGCCCATTTGCATGTCGAGGTCCGCGAGCGTTTTGCCGATCGCTTCCTGCATCTTCGGCGTCTCGTTGGGCAGTCCGTTGTACTCGAACGCGGTGAAGCCCTGGTCGGCGGAATACTTGATCTGATCCAGGAGGTCTTTGCCGGCGGAAGACTTGAAGGAGCCCGGGTGCGGGGCATAGCCGAGTGAAAACTTGCCGGAAGGCTCTTGTGCGGTTGCTCGTCCCGGCAGCAGCATCGACGCGGTGGCAACGGTCCCGGAAACAAACGTTCGGCGGTTGATCATAGTCCTGGGGGATTTTCAAAGTTGACGGTCTGAACCTCGGCGAAGCCGAACGGATCGTAGAGGATAGCCGCAGATCGCAACTTGCACTACGATTCGGCGAGACTCGTTCCATTTTCCGTTTGCACCCACGTGCGCCGACGCATGAGCCATCTTTTTTCGACTGTCACCTCGGCTCCGCCCGATGCGATTCTGGGCTTGAATGAAGCTTTCAACGCCGATGCCAACCCCGACAAAGTCAATCTCACCGTCGGCGTCTACAAAGACGAACATGGCGTCACGCCGATCCTTGACTCGGTGAAACGAGCCGAAAAGCGTCTTCTGGAAGACGAAACCACCAAAGGCTACCTGGCGATCGACGGGTTACCGGACTACCAAGATCGCGTTCGCGAAATGGTGTTCGGCGACGTCGTCAGTTCGGACCGAGTCGCCGTCGTTCAGTCTCCCGGCGGAACGGGAGGCTTGCGTATCGCGGGCGGATTCCTGCAAGCCAACCTCCCAGCTACGCGGCTGTGGATGCCGAACCCGACCTGGGCGAATCATTCCGCGGTTTTTGCCGGCGCGGGCGTCGCCACGGAAACCTATCGGTATCTCGGTGCCGACCGGACCGCGTTCGACCTGGATGGGATGCTCGAAGATCTTGGCAACGCGAACGTCGGCGACGCCGTTCTGCTTCACGGCTGTTGCCACAACCCGACCGGCATCGACCCCGCTCCCGAAGACTGGAAAGCCATCGCGGATGCGGTACGAGATCGCGGGCTATTGCCCTTGGTCGATTTTGCCTACCAAGGTTTCGGCGATGGCCTCGAGCAAGACGCACTCGGACTGCGGACGGTGCTTGGAGAAGTCGACGAAGCGATCGTGTGCAGTTCGTTTTCGAAGAATTTTGGTTTGTACAGCGAACGAGTCGGAGCCCTTGCGCTGGTCGCCGCAGACCAATCCCAACGCGACGCGTCACGTAGCCAACTCAAGAAGATCGTTCGGACGATCTACAGCAACCCACCACGCCACGGTGGCTCGATCGTCGCGACGATTTTGGGTGATGATTCGCTCACCGCGCAGTGGAAAGTGGAACTCGAAGCGATGCGGACACGAATCACTTCGCTTCGCGAGTCTTTCGTGGCCGGGATGAAACAAGCTGGGAAAGACTTTTCGTTCTTGCTCAACCAACGGGGCATGTTCTCCTTCAGCGGGCTCACGCCGATGCAAGTCGATGAGCTTCGAAGCAAGCACAGCATCTACATCGTTGGCAGCGGGCGGATCAACGTGGCGGGGCTGACCGAAGCCAAAATGCAGCTCGTATGCGACGCCGTCGCCTCGGTCATGTCATGAGCGCAGCATTCCGCCCTTCGGTCTGCATTGATGCCGTTTTTGAAGGCGTGCCCAAAACCGAAGCCATTGCACGCGTCAAAGCTTGTGGGATCGACGCATTCGAATTCTGGGGCTGGTGGGATAAAGACCTCGACGCCATTGAGCGCGCGGCCGCGGAACACTCGATGACGATTTCAGCGTGCTGTACCAAGTTCATCAGCTTGGTCGATCCCGCCGCGCGAGAGGAGTACCTGCTAGGGCTCAGCGATTCAATCGAGGCCGCAAAACGTTTGAACTGTGCGACGCTCATTTCCCAAGTCGGTGATTTTCGCCTGGGGATCGATCGACAACAGCAACATCAATCGCTTGTTGATGGCTTGCGTGCGGCCGCTCCGATGCTGGAACAGGCAGGGATCACACTCGTCTTCGAACCGCTGAACGAGTTGATCGATCACGTCGGTTACTATCTCGTCCGTAGCGACGAAGCGTTCGAAGTTGTAGATGAGGTCTCAAGCCCCAACGTGAAGGTGGTTTTCGATATCTACCACCAGCAGATCAGCGAAGGAAACGTGATCCGCAATGCGACCGCGAACGTCCAAAAGATTGGGCACTTTCACGCGGCGGGTAACCCGGGGCGTCATGAGCTGACGCGCGGAGAACTGAACTATCGCGAGGTCCTCGCAGCCATTGCGGCGACCGGGTTTCAAGGACACTGCGGCTTGGAATACTGGCCACTCGATGAACCCGAAACGGGCCTCGTCGAAGCCGCCAAGTTCTTTACCGCTGAATGAGATCACCGTCGTCCAAGCTGGCGGTAGAGG
>JBCBLJ010000667.1:0-4772 GCA_038520195.1 Planctomycetota bacterium | reverse complement strand
CGACACTCTTTCTCTACAAGACGACTCGCGATCTTCGCAATCAACAATCGTCGGTGTCCGGTGACACGGGCGCCGATGCGCGAACAACGCTCAAAGCGTTGACCAAGTGCGGTGTTCCGGACGCCAAGTACTGGGCATATGAGCGAGATCGGTTTGACGAAGAGCCTCCGGCGTTGACGTACCGGATTGCCAAGCCGATGTCGGGCCTACGGTACTTTCGCATCGATCGTGACCCAAACGCCACGACTCAACGCGATCAGTGGCAAACGATCGCCTCGTTCTTGGCCGCCGGATTCCCCATTCTGTTCGGATTCTCGGTGCCGGCATCGCTCGACCAGGAAGCGACCGTGCACTATCGACCGGGTCTCGATTCCATCCGCGGCGGGCAGATGGCCTTGGCCTTCGGTTATCGATTGAACCACTTCGGGAAGAATCAACACGCGTTGCGTTTTCGTTCCTCCTGGGGAACGCAATGGGGAGACGAGGGGAACGGACTGATCTCCGCCGGAGTCTTTTTCCGACTCGCCCGGGACTTCTGGACGCTCATCGATCCCGAGTGGACTCGGTGCGATGACCTTCGAACACCGCTGTGTGTCGGATCGTGACGCAAGGCACTGACCAGCTTGACCTCCGAGACCACTCGCACACTCTCGCCGAGATCGCGGAGTGACTCACCCCGCGCGTTCCCAGCGCCTTCCGTAGTCGCGAATTCGTCCCCGGCGATATTTGAACCACCGCGCGGCGCAAACGCCTGCACAGGATGCAGCATGGATCATCGCTTCGGCTCGAAAACTCTTCGGTCGTTGGAAGCGACGATCCCGTCCGCGACCGTCATCCAATCGGCAATCTGGTACCTGATCGATAAACGAGCGTTCGAGATATGAGACTCCATCGAGCTGTTCAAACTCTCTTTATCGCGTTGCTGCTGGGCAGCATCGTCGGATGCGGACCGGAAGACGCGAACGAGTCGCCACCAAACGACGAGGCGATGCGACGTCTTCGGTGGGAGAACGATCACACGACTGGCGAGCAACTAACGGAAGAGGAAGCGGCGAAGGAGTATTTTCTTCCGGAGTACTACTACGATCCGGGCAAAGCGGAAGGCGATGGCGTCGACGATTACTTCCCTGGCATGGACCGCATCGTCGTTCGCCCGGACTACTCGCCCGAGCCGCTTGCCGATGGTGCGCCCCCGGCACCGCCGCTGAAGTTGCCGGTGTTTCAGTTGATCGATGTTCCTCCAGGTTCGCGTGAGACCGAGGCCATCGAGAAGCCAACCGTTGTTTCCGCCGGTGCGCATACCGCTTACCTGCCGCAGTTCCACACGGTTACCGACCCGCTGAAGTCCAACCGAGAGATCCTCGGACGCAACACTTGGATGCTTTGGTGCGGCGGCAATGAAGGATTTTGGGACTGGCTGGGGACCGATAGCCTTGGCTTCATTGACTTATTGAAGTTGATCGACAGTCGCGATCGTTCAACTCGTTTCGAGCGAGGCGGATTGATCAACGAGCCCGAGATGAGGCAAAGCGGCGGCCCGAGCGATGAGATTGACTTTGGCCTTTGGCTTGACGTTCCCGAGGACGGCGCAAGAAGACGATGGCGAGCGAAGTACCTCGATGAAACGTTCAAACAACTTCGGACCGGAATGCATCCGTCCCAGCGGGGACTGAAAACAAATCGTCAAGATTCCTACGAGCCGAGTCCCACTGCTTACGCCGACGAAACCGGAGACGGGGACGGCCAATACGATGTGACAGCCGATTCGACTGCGTACGAGAAGTATCCACCGCCGGACATCTACGGGCTGTCCAGCGGAGTGGTCGGGCTGCGACTTTTTCCGAATCCGTACTTTGACGCGGCCGCTCAGAAAAAGTGGGAGCCCGAGCGTTACTACAACGACCGTGACTACTGGAACGATCCGAAACTCGTTCGGCCATTTCGAGTCGGAGTGAGTTGTGCGTACTGCCACGCCTCTTTTCATCCGCTCAACCCGCCTCGGGACGTCAACAATCCGCAGTGGGCGAACATCTCGGGCAGCATCGGAGCCCAATACCTTCGCATTCGGCTCGCGTTCAGCAACTTGCTCGAGCCGGACAACTTTGTCTATCACCTACTCGACAGCCAACCGCCAGGCACGATCGACACCTCGCTCATCCCGTCGGACAACGTCAACAATCCGAACACGATGAACGCGGTGTTCAACCTGACTCAGCGAGCGCTCGTGTCGCTGCGAAATCCCAAGGAGAGGATCTCCGCTGAGAGTGCAACGCAGCCATCCATCTGGGACTACGCCGGGGGCGAAGAGATCTCGCAGTCCTACTACGAAGACGGGCCGATCACCGAATCGTATCTGAGCGAGCTGATCCCGCCGGAGTACCTTGAGCTGATCGGTGACACCGACGGAAAAATTATCGAGGAGGCAAAGAACGCCAACAGCTATCCGAATCGTCGCGTGCCACGCATCTTGCTCGACGGATCCGATTCGATCGGTGCCTGGGGGGCATTGGCCCGAGTCTATCTGAACATCGGCACCTATTGGGAACAGTGGCAACGTCTTCACCGAACGGTCGTCGGCTTCAAAGAACAAGACCCGTTCACCATCCAGGACAATGACCGTCATTCTTTGTACTGGCACGCGACGGAGGACCGGGTCGCGGCGCTAAGAGACTACTTCATCAAGGTCAGTCCAGCGATGCCGTTGCTGGCGACCGATGACGCCACTTCTCGTCTCGAGCCGATCAACGAGGGGGCGCTTCGACAAAAATCCAAGGACCAGGGAGTCGACTACCAGTCATTGCTTGCCCTTCAGAAAGGGCGCCGCATCGACACGAGCAAGCTCAAGCGTGGTCGCAAAGTCTTTGCACAAAATTGCATCGTTTGCCACTCGAGCATTCAGCCCGAAAGGTGGCATGAGGCGATGGAGCGAACGGCGGCCGACGGAGAGTTCTGGATTCATGACCCGGCTTCGTTCCTATCGGACCCGGAGTACATCCAGTGGGCAGAGCGCATTGTCGAAGACCCCGAGTTCTGGCGATTCAACTTTCTTTCCTGCGACTACCGCGTGCCGATCAACCTCGTGAACACCAATGCGGCGCGAGCGATGGCAACCAATGCGCTCGACCAGAACATGTGGGACGACTTTGCCTCGGAGAGTTATCAGGACCTTCCGTCGGTTGGCGCGATCGAATACTTCGATCCATACGATGGTCCCGACGGCGCGACAAAGACTTTCACGCCTCGTCATCAGGTCCGAAATGATGCTCAAGAGGGCGGGGGCGGTCCCGGCTTTTACCGCGTGCCGACATTGGTTTCGGTTTGGTCCACTGCGCCGCTCCTGCACAACAACAGCCTCGGTACATTCAACAATGATCCCTCGATCAACGGACGGCTCGATGCTTTCGACGACGCGATTCGCAAGTTGCTTTGGCCCGAAAGGCGACTCGAAAGTTCAAGCTACAATGGGGCGACCGCTGAACGCTTGAAACGCGACCAGGGGCTTATCTGGCGAACGCCACATGAGACCGACTTGGCCATTTCCGGCCGACGTGTGCCGACGGTCCTTGGACCTGAAATCGCGGCGGTGATGAAGATCAGCGACCGCTATCCCTGGCTCCGCGAGGTGCGGCCACGCTGGCTGCCAAGCGCGATCCTTCTGCTGGCGGCGTTCTTGTTGCTTTGTCTGAATTCGGAAAAGCAGCGTCTCATCGTGGGCGTGGTATGGATCGTCTTGGCAACCGTCACGTTTCTGCTGTGGTTCTTCTTTCGCGACGCTCCCTTCTTGGCCCAGATTCATCCGCTTCGACTCGTCAGCATCTTGTTTCTTCTCGGTGGGGCGATCTTCCTCACGATCGACTGTACAAGAAGAGTGCGGTATCTGGCGTACCTCGCGTTGGCCACATCAGTGCTCGGGTTTGGACTGTATCTCCTACGCAATCAAACGGTCTGGCTGCATGATTTGAACGACATCGGCCCGATCGCTTGGGCGAGCCTCGTTGCGGCGGGCGTCGGCGTCCTGCTGTTGTTAACGGGGATTTCGAAAGAGCGAAGTCGTTTAGTTGGCTGGGGGCTCTTGGCGGCCGTCCTGATCGCCCTCGTCGTCTACTTCTTCGAATCGAAGTTGGGTGCAGCCGGCGTCTCGTCGAACTTTGGTCCGCTACTGGTATACATCTTGCTGGCTGCGGTGGCGGTGCTTGTTCTGCTGACTCCCGGACGAAAAGAGCTGGTGCGTTACTTCGGCTATGGGTCACTCGTGCTCGCGCTCGCCACCGGAGGTCTGATTTATTTCTTCTCCGGCGCGATCGGCGACATCCGCATCGGTCCGATTCCCAAAGGGACGCCGGTCAGCCTTCTTGCGAACCTGAATCCGGACGCGGAACCCAAGGAACTCGCCAAAGCGATCAAGGTCACCGTGGGCACGCTCGCGGAAATCGAGTCAAAAAACTTGACCGATGACGAAGCCCAAACGCTCTTGCGAGAGAAAGCCGCCCCCGCGTTGATGGAAGTCAGCAAGTGCCCCGACTTCGTCATGGACCACGGACACTACTACGAATGGTTCGATGGGATGACAGATGATGACAAGGAAGCGTTGATCGAGTTGTTGAAGACGTTTTAGGTGGACCCGGACTGGAGACTCGGTCGAACCCCGACACGGTGAATCATGAACGAAGACGCTGAACAAGAAACCAACTTCGACTTTATCGTTGTCGGCTCTGGAGCGGGCGGTGGCCCACTCGCCGGGCGACTGGCTCAGCGTGGTTATCGCGTCCTGG
>JBCBLJ010000534.1:0-5923 GCA_038520195.1 Planctomycetota bacterium | reverse complement strand
CGGGATTCTTTATCGCGCCCGCGACTTCATTTGCGCAAGAATCAGCGACCGACGCGTCCGTGCCGATCATCCCATCCGGCGTCGCGACGGGTGATGTCACGGCCGACGGCGGCATTCTCTGGAGCCGCTGCGACCGTCCCGCTCGGATGCTCGTCGAAGTCTCCACGAGTCGCCAATTCGACGAAGTTAAGCGCATCGTCGGGCCCGACGCGATGGCGTCAACGGACTTTACCGCCAAGGTTCGACTCCGTGGATTTCCGCCGTCGACGCGTTTGCACTACCGCGTCCGATTTGAAGAGTTCCAAGGCAGAGGTCGTCGCAGCGAGTGGACCGAAGGATCGATGATCACGGCGCCGTCGCAGTCACGCGACCTGACGTTCGTTTGGTCAGGCGATACGGCAGGGCAAGGTTTTGGCATCGATCCGGACCGCGGTGGAATGCGTACCTACCAAACGATGCTGCAGCACCACCCTGATTTCATGGTCCACAGTGGCGACGCCTGTTATGCCGATGGACCGTTTGAAGCACGTCTGCAGTTGGATGATGGCACGGTTTGGTCCAACCTCGTGACCAAAGGCACTTCCAAGGTCGCCGAATCGATCGAAGAGTTCCGGGCGAACTACCGTTACAACTTGATGGACGCCAACGTTCGCCGTTTCAACGCCGCGACTCCCGTGTTCGCACAGTGGGACGATCACGAAACGACCAACAACTGGTATCCCGGCGAATTCCTCGGCGCCGATGATCGATACCGAACCAAGAGCGCTTCGATGCTCGCGGCCCGCGGCAAGCAAGCCTTTTTGGAATACACACCGATTCGAACCGTCGCCGATGGAAGGCAGCGGATTCACCGCATCGCCAACTACGGACCGATGCTCGACCTCTTCTTTCTCGACCTACGAAGCTTTCGGGGACGAAACTCACGCAACCGTCAAACCGAGTCGAGCAACGCCACCGACATGTTGGGCGCCCATCAGCTTTCCTGGCTTAAGGCCTCGCTAGAGAGATCGACGGCGACCTGGAAAGTGATTTGCAGCGACATGCCACTGGGGCTCATTGTTCGCGATGGAGAAAATTTCGAGAACGGCGCAAACGGCGATGGCCCACCGCTGGGACGCGAACTGGAACTCGCTTCGTTGCTTCGTTTCCTCAAGCAAAAGCAGATTCAAAACGTGGTTTGGTTGACCGCCGATGTCCATTATGCCGCTTCGCACTACTACGACCCTAACCTCGCGACCTTCCGGGACTTCTTGCCCTTCTGGGAGTTCGTCAGCGGGCCGCTACACGCGGGAACATTTGGCCCCAACTCGCTCGACAACACCTTTGGTCCGCAAGTGAAGTTTTGCAGCGTGACCTCGGACATGAAGCCCAACCGCCCTCCCTCCGACGGCCTTCAGTTCTTTGGGAAAGTCACGATCGAGAAAGATTCGCAGACAATGACTGTGGAGCATTTCAATCGCGACGGCAAGAAACTGTGGGGAAAAGAGCTGGCGCCACAGGGTTTGGCATAGGAGAAGGGTGTGAGCATCTGTGCGTTGGTCGCAGCACTATTGCTTGGGTTGGCCTTGCTCGCTCATCTGTTTGTTGGGACTGCGGAGTATCGCACCATCGCACCGGCAGCTGAACCAAACGCGACTCGACAAGCCTGGGTTCAGGGCTTGGGCGCGTGGCACTTTGTGACCGTGGATCTGCTCGTGACAACATTACTGTTCGCCGCGGTAGGGCTGGGCGACTGGATGATGCCCGTCGAAGCCATCCTTCTTCGATGCTTGGGGGTCTACTTTTTGGTGCAAGGCATCGTGTGGCTGTTGGTCTTGTCAGTCAGCGGCCACGCGACCCCCAATCGCTACCTGAAACTGCCACAGTGGTTACTCTTCTGGATCGTCGCCGGACTCGCCTTCGCCGCAAGCTGAGTACAGAGAAGATACCCTTGAGCGGCAAGTCAAAGTTTCCTTTCGAGCACTCACGCGAAAATGCATTCTTACCGTTGGGTACTCATTACGTTGTCAGTGACATTCCTGTTGCTCATTTTGCTCCGCCAGCCTCGCATCGAGGTTGGGTCCCAGCACTCGGTCCTCATGCGCGGCGGCAACGGGTTTGCCGACTCGGCCGATGACGCAACGATCAAGTCGTTTTATACGCTCGATGGTGAGGATCAGGCGACAAATGATCGCTTGTTCCGATGGTCGAGACTCATTGAGATTCCCGCAAGTGGTTCTGTCCACGCACCGCGAGTGGCCGATCTCGAACTGGCCGGCGATCCTGATGCGGTCGCACTTGCTCTCACCGATCGATCGGAGTCGATCCGTTGGTTGCGTCTCAAATCGCGTCAGGATCCACGACCCAGGATTCAGCAGTTGCGTCGCACCGAGGACTTGATCGGCGTCTCATTACGCGGGGTCGAATTGACGGCCTCCGAACTGGTTCGGCTCGCCGATGCGACGGAACTTCGTTGGTTAGACATCCGATACTCGCGGCTCATCGGGGAGCCAGCCGAGAGCACCCTCGAATTCTCAAACGTGGAAGTCGCGCTTTTGGGCAATTCCGAGTTCCCGGTCGAAACACTGGCGAAGATGCGTTTTTCGAAGCGTCTGAAAACGCTTGGCCTGACGGGTTCCGATATCACCGATATGCAACTCGCAACGGTGATTGCTCGCCACGGTGAACTAAGGTGTCTCGATTTGATGAGTTGCCATCAGCTAACATCAAAGTCGTTGGAACCATTGATCGAACTGAAGCGTCTTGAATATCTCTGCATCATCGACACGCCACTCGTCAGCTTTGCCAACTCTCTTTCGCGTGATTTGAACGAATGTGTTGTCAGAGCAATCGACTGACTTAGCGGAACCAAAGATTCCTCGATTCGTGCCTTCGTTGTAGCTCGCGAGTCGTTACAAACTAAGCGACGGCAAAATCGCGACGCCCTTTGTCCTCTCCGCTTTTGGGGACCCATCGTGCTCGTTCTACCGCGAATCGCCGGTACTCACCACATTCGATCACCAGTTTTCCCAAAAACGTCACCGCAGTGCCCGTGGTCCAATGTGCGACGATTTACTTCCGATACCTAAGTCGCGTGGTCCCTCTAATGGTTGAACGTGAACTCGGCGCTGGTGAGGATGCTCCAGGCGACATCTTGCAATGCCGTCATGCGATCGGCTTCGCCGTATTCCCCCATCACGCTTAGCAGCGTCTTCAACTCTCCGTCGCGCGGTGATCGCGACAAAGCGGCGACGAACAACTGCTTGATGATCTCTTCGTCACTCTTGCCCGCCTCGGCGGCGACCGCGATCGCGTTGTCTTTCGCGGCAAGTTTGGGGTTCAGCGTCTCGCCGTTGGAAAGGTGTAACACTTGAACCATGCTCGGCTCGTCGCTTCGCTCGCACTCGCAAGTGATTTCACGTGGATTGCGACCGAAGGTCTTCAAAAAGTACGAGTTCACCGCGGCGTCGAACAGTTCGATCGCACGCGTTCCTTCGGAGTAGAACTCGGTCTTTTGTTTATCCGCCCCTGGGAACGCGATCTCGTTGAACGCCGTGCTGGTGGCGAGGACCTGATCGATTGAATCAAGCAAGACTTCGGCCATCAACCGTTTGGGATAGTAGCGGCTGTTGTATTTCTGTTCTTCGCGATTGGCGGCCAGCGGTTCGCTACTCCGCTGATACGTTTCACTTTGCAGAATTGTCCGCATCACTTGCTTGAGATCGAATCCGACTTCGACCACATGCTGACTGACGGCATCAAGCAGTGGCTCGTTGGACGCAGGGTTGCTAAGCCGCAAGTCGTCGACTTGTTCGACGAGTCCACGTCCGAAGAAGTTGGCCCACACGCGATTGGCGATCGCTCGAGAGAAATACGGATTCTCTGGACTCGTCATCCACTCTGCCAAGACGGCGCGGCGGTCGCTCGGGTCTTCGAAGTCGATGGGGTCGGAATCAAGTGGCGCCGGCGGTTGCGGCTTACCCCGACCCGGCTGAATCAGCTCTCCGGCGGTCGATACGTATAGCGTGCGAATACCATCCCCGTTTCGGCCGTCCCCGCCCCAACCCTTGGCGCGGACTCGGGCAAAGAGGTTGGCCATCGAGTAGTACTGGTCGTTGGTCCATTTTTCGAGCGGATGGTTGTGACACTTGGCACAGCCGATCGAGAGCCCCATAAAAGCCTGACATGCGTTCTCGGTCATGTCTTCGGGCGATTGATGTAGCGCATAAAAGTTGGTCGCGCCGTTTTCGTCGCTGCGTCCGGTCGCGACCAGGATCTCGCGGACAAATTGATCCCAGGGCTGATTCGACTTCACTCGGTCGCGGACCCATTTGTAATAGGCCTTCACCGCCACCGGACGGAGGCGAGTGCCGTTGATCAAAAGCATATCTGACCACTTGTACGCCCAGTACGAGACGTAGTCGTCGCTCGCGAGCAGTTGCTCGATCAAGCGATCGCGGCGCACGGTCGAGTCATCGGCAAAGTATCGGTCGGTCTCTTCGGGTGTCGGCAATCGTCCGACGGTGTCGAGCGTCGCACGCCGGAGAAACGCTTCGTCATCACAGCGTGGAGACGGAGCCAAATGAAGCTGTTCGAGTTGGGCGAGGTTGAGTTCGTCAACGAAATTGCGTCTCGGTGCCTGCTCGAACACCACGCCCTCGAGCTGGTTTGCGAATGGGACCGTCATGCGAGCGAGCGCGACCTTGCTACCGAACCAGACCAGTACCGCGCCTTCGCCGCTGCCATTGATGCTCGTCAGTCCCCGTTCATCCACACTCGCGACGGCTTCATCGGTGGTTGAAAATTGGGACCAGTGAGTCACGTCGACGACGCTGCCATCGTCGTAGTGAGCGTGGACCAAAATCTGAGAGTGATCACCGGGAGAGAGAATCGCGGTTTCGGGCAACACCTCGATCGTTTCGAGCTTGGCATCGGACGGTTCAGGGGCGGCGGCGCCCGATGCGATCCACTCCGCCAGGATCCGGTAGTCCCGCGAGTCGGTGGAAAGCTTGAGGCCGCCTTTATGAGGAAACGCACCGGTGGGCTTGGCAATCAGCAGACTTCGGCCAGGATCGCCGAGTTCGATCCGGCGTCCACGGGCTTGTCGTGTGATGGAGAGGAAATCGCTTTCACTGTCGTAGCCGCGGAGCGAAAGACGAAAGCCTCCCTTACCGGCCAGCGCCCCGTGGCAAGCCCCTTGATTGCACCCGCGCTTTGCGAGCACCGATTGCACGTCGTTGCGGAAGCTCCAGGCGTGCGCATCACCAATGCCGCTCACCTTCACCGGCACGCGAACGAGATGTTCGTTGCGTTTGACCAGCAATGTGGTTTCACCGTCCGCCAATGGACGCACCGTGTTGGCTTCCACGACTGCGATCGACGGATCCTCGACGGTCCATGTGATCGTCTCGGCGTCGAGCACCGCCGACGGTGTTTGATCGCGAAGGGCGATCGCCGAAACGCGTTGTTGGCTCTCGCGACCGATCAGTTCGATTCGCTGGGGCAACACCGAAAAGTCGGCGGCCGACAGTGAAACGCAAAACGAAAAAAGCCAAACAAGGCAAAGGCAACGGACTGACAGACGGATCATCAATGCAGGTCGGTTCATGGGGCTTAAACAAACAGTTCCTTGACTTCACGCATCCCGAAATCGACCAGCGGAAACGGACGGCCGCCGGGCCCGGGGATCTCGGCGTGCAAGTCCAGTCCCAACGAATGGAAGATCGATGCGACCAATTCACCGGGCTGGGTCGGACGATCGGCCGGGACAGCGCCGATCGGGTCACTGGCGCCGATGGCGCGGCCGCCTTGAACGCCGCCGCCGGCAAAGGTGGTCGAAAAGCACTGTGGCCAATGATCACGGCCACCCGCCGGATTAACTTTGGGCGTGCGGCCAAATTCGGCCAGTGCGCACACCAGTGTGTCGTCAAGCATCCCGCGGTCG
>JBCBLJ010000092.1:0-15755 GCA_038520195.1 Planctomycetota bacterium | reverse complement strand
GACTGTTCCAAGATCAATTTGAAGATGAAATCCATTACACACACAAACAAGACCCTCGCTCTACTTCTTGTTCTCACGGTGATCGGTTGCGACTCAGCGCGGCCAACCGGGAAAAAGAACGGAACGCTGACCTTGATCGCGACGACCGGTCAGGTGAACGCGGCGCTCCAAAAACTGACCGACGGAACGGAAACAGAAATCGAGCTGTTTTGTGGTCCTGGCGTCGATCCGCACTCGTTTGCCGCCAGCACAAAGGACATGCAGGCGATGCTCAATGCTGACGCGATTTTCTACAACGGCTTTCACCTCGAGGCCAAGCTTTCCGAGCAACTGCACGAAACCTTCGCTGACAAGGCGTGGGCGATGTCGAGTGCCTTTCCGGAGCAAGACCGATTGGATTGGGTGGAGGACGGGCAGATCGATCCCAACGCGCCGTTCGATCCCCACATCTGGAATCACCTTCCCGCGTGGTCAAAGTGCGTTGAAGGCTTGGCAACACGACTCTCCGAAATCGATCCCGACAACGCAGACACCTACTCGAAGAACGCGGCCGCCTACATTGCGGAGATCGAAGAGACCCATCGCTGGGCGGAAGAACAACTCGCGTCGCTGCCCGAAGACCGCCGAGTGATCGTGAGTGCTCACGACGCGTTTAAGTACCTTGAAAAAGTCTACGGCGTGAAGACGACGGCCGTGCTGGGAATCGGCAACGATCCCGAAGCCGACATTCAAACGATGCAAAAGGTGGCCAAGCAGATCTGCGACGAGAAGATTCCGGCGATCTTTTTGGAGTCGATTACCAATCCGAAGGTCACGACCGCCTTGCAGGAGGCTTGTGAAGATGAAAATTGGAGCGTCAAAATCGTCGACACGCCCCTATACTCCGACGACCTGGGCGACGTGGCCCCGCAGAATACGTTTTTGGGTGCATTTCGATCCAACATCGAAATAATTTGTGAGTCGTTGAAACAGTAATGCTTGAGCAGCGTGAGGCGATCGCCGTCGATGGACTGACGGTCGCCTATCATTCCAAACCAGTGCTCTGGGACGTCAGCCTTCGTGTGACGAGCGGCATCCTGATGGGGCTGGTGGGCCCCAATGGAGCTGGAAAGAGTACCCTTTTGAAGGCGATCCTCGGGCTGGTCAAGCCGCTCACCGGTCGGGTGTTGGTTCTTGATGAGCCCTTTCGTCGAGAACGGCAATTGGTTGGCTATGTTCCCCAACGCAGCACCATCGATTGGGACTTCCCGACCACCGTGCTCGACTTGGTACTGATGGGTACCTATGGCCGGCTGGGGTGGTTCGGTCGGGTCGGCCGGAAGCAGCATGAGGCGGCTCAAATTGCGCTCGAACGCGTCGAGATGCAGGACCTGCAATCACGGCAGATTAGCGAGCTATCGGGTGGACAACAGCAACGCGCGTTTCTTGCGCGGGCGTTTGTCCAAGACGCGCCCATTCTGTTTTTGGATGAACCCTTTGTGGGCGTGGATGTCAAAACCGAGCGTTCGATCGTCAAGCTTCTTCACCAGCTTCGCGACACCGGAAAAACGGTTGTGGTAGTGCAACATGACCTCAACACGGTCGGTGAGTATCTCGATCATGTCACGTTGATCAATCGAACCGTCATTTCCAGCGGACCCGTCGGCGAAGCATTCACGCCTGAGCTGATCGAGCAAGCGTACGGCGAAAAGATCGTTTAGCCGCAATGGACGCTTTCATCGAACTGTTCGACAATTACACGTTCCGCACCGTGCTGCTGGGGTCCGTTGGGATCGGAGCTGTAAGCGGGGCGTTTGGTTGCTTTTCGTATTTGCGACGACAAAGCCTGGTTGGCGACGTGGTCTCTCACTCGTCGCTATTGGGGATCATGCTGGTCTTCTTGGCGAGCTATTGGTTGACCGGCCAAGGCAGCAAGTCGCTGTATCTGCTTCTGCCCGGTGCTTTGATGGCCGGTGTCGCGGCACTCTTGCTCACCCGATGGATCGTCGACCGCACGCCGGTTCGCGAAGACAGTGGCTTGGGGACGATGCTCGCGATCTTCTTCGGTGGCGGGATTTTGCTGCTTCGTGCGGTGCAGAGTTCGAGACGAGTGATTCCCGGTCGCGGCGGATTGCAAGACTTTCTATTTGGGATGGCGGCTTCGATGACGCGCGACGACTTAATCATGATCGCGGTCATTGGCAGTCTGTCTCTTGTCACGCTGCTGCTTTATTGGCGTCAACTCAAAGTGGTCACCTTTGATCCGCTCTTCGCACACAGCGTCGGTTTCAACACTGGATTTCTAAACGTGCTGTTGATCATGTTGATGGTCAATTCCATTGTGATCGGCATCCAGTGCGTGGGCGTGATTCTGATGATCGCGCTCCTGGTATCGCCGGCGGCGGCGGCGCGTCAATGGACCAACTCTCTCGGTGGAATGGTCGGTTTATCAGCATGCTTTGGTGGGTTTGCCGGGGCGACAGGATCGATTGTCAGTGCTTTGATCGCAAAAATGCCGACTGGCCCGGTCATCGTGTTAGCGGGCGTGGCGATTTTTGTATTTTCAATTTTGTTCGCACCCCGGCGCGGCGTCATTGTGACGAAGTGGAATCGTCAGCGAGTTCGAATGACGGCATCTTTCTCCGGCGACGGGGCGGACCAATGAGCATCGTGCTCTTCTGGACGCTCTGCATCGCCGTGGTGACCGCGGTCGCGTGCTCGTTGTGCGGAACGCTGTTGGTGGTTCGCCGAGAGGCATTCGTCTCGGAGGGACTGAGTCACGCGGTTTTGCCAGGCATCGTGATCGCCTTCGTGATCTTCCGAGACCGAGGCACTCCTGGACTGATCGCCGCGGCAGCGGCAAGCGGAATGTTGATGGTTTGGTTGGTGCAACTCCTTTGTCGATCCGGGCGCGTCGATCAAGACGCGGCGCTGGGGATCGTCTTTTCCAGCCTGTTCAGCTTTGGCGTCGTCCTTTCCAACCTTGAACTGCGGAACGTTCACTTTCACGCGGATTGCATCATCGACGGCAATCTTGCGGCGGCTCCGCTCAAGGCATTTGAACTGGGGGACGCATACCTGGGGCCAACGGCGTTTGTATCGATGTCCGTGATCCTCCTCGTTTTGGTTGCCTTCCTTTGGGTTTTCTTCCAGCCACTGAAGCTCGCGGCCTTCGACTCGTCGTTGGCAAACTTGACGGGGCTTCGTCCCGGCCTACTTCAAACGTTCTGGCTAACACTTGTTTCGGTGACGGCGGTCGCGGCCTTTGAAACCGCCGGCACGGTTTTGGTTGTGGCTTTGATGGTCACGCCCGCTGCGACGGCGAACTTGTTCACGCACTCACTCGGCAGGATGTTTTGGGTCAGCGCGGCGATTGGCGCGGCATGCTCCGCCGCCGGAGTGCTGCTGGCGAACTGGCTGAGAATCTCGCCGGCGGGTCCGATCGCGGTGACCCTCGGCGTTTGTTTCCTCGCTTCTGTCTTGGTCGCGCCCCGCGTTGGTTTCCTCGCCCAGCTTCGGCTTCGCGCAAAACAGCGGAGACAGTGTCTGCAAAATCTGACGCTTCAGTTGGTGTCCAAGGCGACCTCCGATGTCGGGACCGAGGCGGTGCTGATCGGTGAGATCGTTAAGCAGATCGCGGCGCCGGCGGCGCACGTCGAGGCGGCCGTCAAACGTTGCATCGCGCAAGGTTGGGTCGCGATCGAAAGCTCCAAGGCGACGCTGACACCGACGGGGCGTCAGCGGTTAAGTCGCTTTCACGCGGACGGAATCGATTGATTGGTGCTGATGAAGAACTTGGCGACTACTTCGCGGCACTGAGGTGATCGGCCGACTTCAGGCCGCTCTCGGAGTTCCTTGATTGCGCCGCTTCGCTTTCGGCGAGTTCTTCTTTGGTTTGCGTCGGGAAGTGTTCTTCCACGACCTGATAAAACTCATCGGCGGAAGACACGTTGGCGACGTGAGCCCGGAAGTGTCTTGCGCCGTGCTTTCCTTGGGCGTAACAGCAGGCATACTTCCGCATCAAAACGGTGCCCTTCTCTTCGCCGAATCGCTGCTTGACCAAATCGTAGTGGTGCAACATGCATTCGCGTTGTTTCATCAAAGAGGGGTCGGGCGGGATCGGGTCGCCGCGTAGGGCCGCGGCGGCTTGCGCGAACAACCAAGGCCGGCCGAGGCAGGCGCGGGCGATCATGACGCCATCGACGTCGTAGTGTTTGAAGGCGTGGACGACTTTTTCGGCGCTATCGAGGTCGCCGTTTCCGATCAGCGGAATTTTCTTGAGGTGTGACTTGATTTGACTGATGCGGTCCCAGTCGGCGTGGCCTCGAAACATGTCCTTCGCGGTTCGTCCGTGCACCGTGAGCGCGGCCGCGCCAGCCTCCTCGACGACTTTGGCGATGTCGTTGCAGTTGATCGAGTCGGGACTGCACCCGAGTCGAATCTTGGCGGTGACGGGTGTCGGCGCGCATGCTTTGACCAGCTGCGAAATGATTTCGAACATCCGCTGGGGCGTCCGCAGGAGGTAGCTGCCCGAGTGAGCTTTTTCGGTGACCTGTTTCACGGGGCATCCGAAATTGATGTCGACGACGCTGACTCGATACTCCTCCACCAACCTGCGACCGACCTTTGCCATCGTCGTCGGGTCGTTATCCCAGATTTGAACCGCGAGCGGGCGCGCCTCTTCGGCGACACCCCACAACCGCTCGGGGTGTTCGGCGATGTTTTCGTCCATCCAAACGAAACCACGGGCGTTGACCATCTCGGTCGCGATGAGACCTACGCCGCCGTATTCGCGAACCATCTGCCGGAACGCGGCATTGGTGAACCCCGCCATCGGGGCCTGCAAAATCGGTGGATCAACGACCAGGTCACCGATTCGGAAGGCAGGGGGTGGGAAAGGACGAGCTGACATCTCGAACGAATCGCTGGTTGGAGGTCCGAAAGTGGGGTCGATTTTTGGCGTGTGAAACACCGGTGAATCCTAAAGCCATTGCCGATTCGGAGCAATGATCAAACGGACCAGGTTCCGTCATCGCGGGTTCGGCCGGAATACGGCTCGACGCGTCGCCATCGGCTTTGCTATACGCCCTCCGCCGATCGATGGGATCTCGGCTCCGTAACCGTGAGTGAACCCACCATTTGACGCCTTCGCGCAGCGAGTCATCGCTGACGCGGCCCAACCGAAGCAGGACGGACCCAGCTGATGAGCGAGTTCTTAAACAATTCCATGCCGTCACTCGTGATGCTCTTTTGCGCCGGATTGGCTGTGGGGCATTTGATCTGGTATCGCGATCCAAGCGAGCACAAGGCAAAGATCAAGGAGCTTGAGTCACGACTTGACGCGGCGAACGGTGATTCTTCGTCGCAGCGCGGTGAAGTGCTTGCGCTGACGCAATCGTTAGATGAGCGCAACACAGAAATCGATCAGCTGCATCGCGACTTGGCGCAAATGGATGCCTCGCTCTCCGAGACCGCGAGCAGCAAGGAGGAACTGGGACGCGTCACCGAACAGCTCGAAGAATTGCGTGCAGAGCACCAGAGAGCCGTCGAGTCGCTCGAGCAATTGGAACTCGCGAAACAAACCGCCGACCAACGCGACCAGGAGAGTCAGGACGCGGTTCGTGACGCGGGCGATGAATTGGGACGTCAAAGCGATTTAATCGATTCATTGACGCATACGAGTGAGCAGCAAGCGTCGACGATCAGCGAACTGCAGGAAGAAGTGCAGCGGCTGACCGGCGAACTGGAGACCGCCCAATCCGGCACTTCGGACCTCACGGAAGCACGCGACGAGCACGCGAAAAAGATCTTCGAACTACAGGATGAAGTCCAGCGGTTGACCGGCGAATTGGAGGCTGCCGAATCTGGCAGCGAGGACCTCGCGCAAACCGGGCAGGAGCAAGCGACAACCATCGAAGCGTTGCGGGACGAAGTTCAGCGCATGACGGGCGAATTGGAGTTGGCCCGATCCGGTAGCGATGACCTGGCGCAATCCGGGCAGGAACAAGCGACGAAGATCAGCGAGCTGCAGGACGAAGTGCGTGAGTTGACCGGCGAACTGGAGTCGGCCGAATCCGACAGTGACAAGCTTGCACAGGCGAACCGTTCAAAGTCCGATGAGATTGACGCACTGAAGGAGCAAATCACGCAGCTCGGCGAACACGCCCAGTCGGATGTCGCCGAGCGTGAGTCGATGATCGTTCAGCTCAAGCAAAGAATCAGCGATGCCGAAACGGCTCACGCGGAGCTGGTCGAAGAACTCGACGTGGCGCGGGCCGGCGTCGACTCGGGACAGTCGCTCGTCAGTCAGCGCGACGCAACCATCCGTGAGTTGCAGACGCAGCTTGAGATGCTCGAGCAAACCTCGCAAAACGCTCTCGCTCAGGCGGAACGATCGGCGGACCAAAACGAGCGGCTCGCGGACATGGTTGAGAAGGATCATGAGCGAATCGCCGAGCTGGAGCGTGAACTCTCCAACGCAGCGACCGCTCACCGAGACTTGGTCGTCGTCGAACAACAACTCGAAGATCGATCGATTGTGATCGAAGACCGTGATCGTTTGATCGCCAACCTGCGAGGCGAAATCGAACAACTCGCCGAGGGGACAAAAGACAACGAAACGTTGCGGGAAGAAACTCGCGAGCTTCTTGAGCAAAAGGTTGAACTTGAGACCAAGTTGGCAACGCAATCCGAACAGCTTCTGGAGATGGAAGAGCTTCGGCGTCAACTGCTCGATCGAACGGAGCAGGCGGAGTCGGCGGAACGGGCCTGTGAAGAACAGCTTCGCATATGTCGCACGCTCGAAGAGAACGTGAGCGAAAAGACTTCGACGATCGCCGAGCTGTCGCAGCGCTGCGAACGAATTTCGCCGTTGGAAACCGAAACGCAGACGCTCTCGGAACGGATCGAGTCCAACCTGAGCCAGATCGAAGCGCTCACCGGCGAACTCCAACAGCGCGATTTGACGATCGATTCGCTCGGAGAACAGCTCCTCGTAATCGAGACGCTCGAGTCGGAGAAGGCCGAGTTGGACGCGGCACTGCAGGCGCGTGACGCCGAGCTGCAGCAGTCTCTTCAAGCGTCTTCGGCCCAAACTGAGACCATCTCCACGCTGCAGCAGCGCTGCGAGGCGCTCGAATCGGAATGCTCTGAGCTAACCGGCAGGCTAGAAGCGGGCACGACGGAGCTTGAACGGCGCGGCGAGGAGTCAGCGCAAACCGACGAAGTGATCGCGGAGTTACAACGTCGCTGCGAGTCACTGGTGGCTTCGCGACAAGCCTTTGAAGCGACCAATGATGCGTTGACCGCGCAGCTGGCGGAGTCTGAAAAGACGACCGCGGGTTTGCGGGCGAGTCTCGCCGACCAAGACCGAGAGATCGAGTCGCTGCGAGACAAGGAAACGGACTTGATGGAGTTGACCGAGCAGTTCGAAAAGCAGACCGAACAGTTTCAAGAATCAGAGATGCACCACAGCAGGTCCGCACAAACCATCCGAGATCTGCAAAGCGAGATCGAATCGCTGAACGAGCAGGTCGCGGCTTCGGCAGAACTGCAAGAGGAACTCTCATCGACGGTTGAGCGATTGCGGCAAGCCGACCAAAGAGGCGAAAACCTGGCGGGGCAGTTGGATGACCGGGCCGCCGAGATCGATGGACTCAAGCGGCGGATGGGTTCGGTCGCGGAACTGGAAAAGCGGTTGCAGATGCGAGAAGCCGAAGTCGGCGAGCTGCAGAAACAGAGCGAGCTGCAAACGCGAGCCTACGCCGAGCAGCACGACGAGACGGTCCGCCTTCGCAAGGATCTCGCCGAGATGGAGGCGACCGAAGCCGTGCTCGCTGAGGTGCGTCGGAAACTCGCGAGTGTCAACGGTGAACGGGAGACGCTGCAAACAAGCAATGCCGAGTTGTCCAGCAAAGTTGACAAGCAGGCTTCGGCGCTGCAACTCAAGTCGGGTGAAGTCGATGAACTCCATCAGGAACTGACGACAAAGACTGGTCGGCTCAAGCAAGTTTCGGCCGAGGGCGAACAGACCCGGAACGAACTGGACGCCAAGGGGCGGCTCGTGGACCAGTTGCAGGCCAAGCTCACGCAGATGGATCAATTGCGGGCCGACAACGAAGTGATGACGGCAAAGACCAGTGATCTGATGGCACACCTCAAACGGGTCAGCGCCGAGCATGAAGACAGCTTGCAGGCCAATGAGAAAGCTCAAGCCGCGATCCGAGAATTGCAAGAGGAAGTCCACCAGCAGACGGCGACCATTCGCTCCTTGCGTCGTGAACGAGGATCGATCGGCAATTTGGGCGACGATCGATCGGCGGCATGAGCGACGATCCGGGCCAACCGTCCTCGCAACCGGTGATGCGTCTGGACGACCTGATCAAGCGCTCGGGGCTCGTTGGGAGTGGTGGTCAAGCAAAGCTGCTGATTCAGGATGGCCAAGTCTCGGTTAACGGCGAGATCGAGACACGGCGGCGAAAGCAGCTCCAGCTCGGCGACGTCATCGAGTTCTTGGATCAGCAAATCACCTTGGACGAGTCGTTCTTTGACTCCGATGTCGGTTGAGCGGGCGATTTAGGTGGCCGCGGAAGCCGATACCGCCGAAAAACGGTGAAAACACCCGTTTTTCACTGTTGACGGTGGCGGACAGCACATTCGATACTGCCTAGCGTCGAGAAATCCGGCAATACCAGCGTATTCCTATTTCACGATGCTGGCTCACCGATGAGCTAGGGTTTCAGGCCGAGCGATTCCGTTGTCCAGGTAACTGGGCTCGCAAATCGCTCGGTCGAACGTGAACCAGGCCCTAGGCGGAGTCGTCTAGTTTGGCTGGCTTGGTTTTCATTTCAACGATGTCCGGGATGCCCACCGGCAGGAGAAGTAGTTTTTAGTGGCGTTGGCACGACGAAATCCTCAACAAGAGAACCGCGATACAGTTCGCATCAATTCAAACATTCGAATCACTCCTATCCGAGTCGTCAGTGAAACCGGCGAGCAGTTAGGGGTCATTTCGACAGAAACAGCACTCGAACGGGCACGCGATGTCGGACTCGACCTCGTCGAAGTCGCCCCGAACGAGCGGCCTCCTGTTTGCCGGATCATGGATTACGGCAAATATAAGTACGACAAGAACAAGAAGACCAACCGAAACCAGAGTCATACCAAGACGAAGGAAATCAGGTTGCGTCCCAAAACCGGCGACGAGGACATTCGGACAAAGATCCGCCGCGCCGAAAAGTTCTTGGAGCATAAGGACAAGGTTCAGGTCAGCGTCCTTTTCCGTGGCCGAGAGATGGCCCACATCGAGGAAGGTCGCAAGGTCATGGAACAGGTGATCGAGATGCTCGAAGAGGTTGGCAAGATCGAAACGCCGCCTCAGCAGCATGGTCGACGCATGATTTGCATGATCGCGCCGAAGTAATGCCACGCCGGCGAGACGTACCTTGATAGACTCGCGGGCTCGCGATCTTTCCGCATCGCAGCAGAGGTCTCGATGTCGGCTTCGTTGAACTCGATTTGCCAGTCGCTCTCCGCCATTGCTCCGCTCGAGCTGGCGGAGTCATGGGACAACGTCGGACTTTTGGTCGGCGATCGTCAGCAATCGATCGAGCGAGTCATGACTTGCCTGACGATTTCGCCGACGGTCGTCGAGGAAGCCATCGACCGAAGCGCGGACTTGATCGTCGCACATCACCCGCTCCCGTTTCGACCGCTCAAGCGAATCAATAGTGACACGCTTACGGGCCAGATGCTCTGGCGGCTCATCGGTCACGGCGTGGCTGTCTACAGCGCGCACACGGCGTTTGATTCGGCTTCATTAGGTATCAATCAGCGCTGGGCGGAGTCGTTGGGACTCCGCGACATTCGCCCGATGGTCGACGCCGAGAATGAAGATGAATTAGGCAGCGGACGCGTTGGCGTTCTGGCGGAACCGCAGCCGGCGCGCGAGCTCATTCGTCGATGCCTCACACTCGGTAGCGGGCAAATCGAAAACCTCCGCGGCGTTGGTCCGCTGGACAAAGTTTGCACGAAAGTTGGATTCGCTTGCGGTAGCGGCGGGACATTCGTCGCGGCGGCTCATCGACGCGGTTGTTCATTGCTGGTCACTGGTGAGGCGACGTTCCACCAGTGTCTCGAAGCCGAATCATTAGGCATGGCATTAGGTCTGCTCGGCCATTACCACAGCGAACGGTTTGCGATGGAGTGGTTTGCGGAGCGGCTCGCCGAAGACTGGCCCGAGCTGTCAGTCTGGCCGAGTGAATGCGAGCGGGATCCGATTCAGCCGATTCGCTAGCGGATTTCCAACGATCTACCATAGGCAAGTCCAGTGGCGCGGCGTTTGCACCTAGAGAGACAGATTGCCAGGTAAGCGACCGGATCTCGGAAATTACAGGAAAGGTCTGCTCGGAAGCGGCGTCGCAGACCAAGATGAGAGTATTCGAGGAGGGGGTTGATGAGAATTCGTGAAAAGTGGTTGGCTGCGTTGCCGGTCTTCAACGAGGTGGACTACGTCGACAAGATTCTTGACCAGGTGGTGCAATTCTCCGACGACGTCTTGGTCGTGGATGATGGCTCCACCGACGGAACGTCCGAGAAACTGGCGCGACGACGCGACGTGCGCGTAATCGGTCACGACAAGAATGGGGGGTATGGTGCGGCCTTGCGCACCGCCTTTCAGCACACCATGGATGCGGGCTTCGATGGAGTGGTGACGCTGGACTGCGACGGACAGCATCAACCAAAGCGGATACCGGCCTTCATCGACATGGCGCGATCGGCGGACATCGTTTCTGGGAGCCGGTATTTGCATCATTTCGACGGTGACGACGCCCCGCCCGAAGAACGACTGTTGATCAATCGGCGAATCACTGCCGATCTGAATCGACGGCTCGGCTTGGAATTGACCGACGCATTCTGTGGCTTCAAAGCCTACCGCGTTTCGGCGCTCGAGCGATTCGAAATCACCGATACCGGCTACGCGATGCCGCTGCAGTTGTGGGTGCAAGCCGCCGAGATGCGTTTGCGGGTTGTCGAGATGGCGGTTCCGCTGATCTATCTGGACCTTGCTCGATCCTTCGGTGGGGCGCTGGATCATGCCGAAACCCGGCTGAAGCATTACAACACGGTGATCGATGCCGAAATCTCACGATTAGGAGCGGCCGGTCGACACCTCGTCCATGCAAAGAGTGGCGATCAAGTGAGTCCGCACGCGTAGTCGATGTGTCGTTGAAGAATCCCGCCACATCCGAGTTTCAAGCCATTCGGGCACCGCGCGAGGACGGTCGCGCGACGATCGTTCCCGAATTGGCGATGGCTGACACACTGTTGAAAAACAATGTCGCCAACGCAGGGTCGCTTCCCGACGGCCTTGCGTCCTTGCGTGCCCCGGCGAGAGGGCAGCTTCTGTCGGACGCGAACCGCTACAGTTCCAGCTACCGAGGTGGGGTGGAACAGCCGGACGAAAGTTGGATCGTGATGGCGGGGCACCAACCGACGCTCTTTCACTCAGGCGTCTGGTTCAAGAATTTCGCGCTCGCGCACGTCGGGCAACGACTTGGTGCGACCTCCGTGAATTTGGTGATCGATAGCGATGTTTCGGGGGCGAGGTCGATTCGCGTTCCCCATCGCGATGGTGAGCGGATTCACTACGAGACGGTCGTCTATGATCGAGGCGGCCAAGGCGTTCCGTTCGAGCAGACCTTGATCGAAGAACGGGAACGGTTCGACTCATTCGACATCTCGGTTCGGCGGGCATTGGCGGGTCTTGTCGATGCACCTATTGTCGGTCCGCTGTGGAAGCATGCCCGCGAAGCCATCGACCGCTGTGGTTACGCCGGCTGTGCGATCGCTCAGGCCCGTCACGCGTTTGAAGCCGAGATCGGATTGCAAACAGTCGAGATTCCCCAGAGTGTGATCTGTCGAAGCCAATGCTTTGCCGATTTCGCATTGCAAATCCTCCGCGACGCGCCACGATTTCGATCCAGTTACAACTCCGCAGCGGACACGTTTCGAGCCGCCAACGGCATCCGCAGTAACGCCCATCCCGTTCCCAACCTGGGTCGCGACGGAGACTGGTACGAGACGCCTTTTTGGCTGTATGGCAACCAGTCGCCGAAACGTCGTTCGGTTTGGGTTCGACGCGCCGGTTCGTCGATCGAGATCAGTGACCGCGTTCGTCGAACGCGTCGGATCGAAAACGTTGAATCGCAAGGTGCGGTCGATGCACTCGCGTCGGCCGTCAGTCCTGAATTCAAGCTTCGTAGTCGCGCACTAATCACAACCATGTACGCGCGATTGATACTTTCGGATTTGTTTTTGCATGGGATCGGCGGTGGAAAGTACGATGAACTTGGCGGTCAGATTGCGGCTGATTTCTGGGGCATCCAGCCGCCTGAATTCATGGTGCTATCTGCCACGGTTCATTTGCCAGGTGCGAATGACCACTCGCCGCAGGCGATCCTTTCGAGCCTCTCCGACGCGCATCGAAAGCGGCGAGACCTAATCTATCAACCCGAACGGTTTGAGGGAGCACGTCCCGAGTGGGTCGCCCAAAAGCGGGCACTGTTAGCGGCGATGCCCCCACGCGGTCAACGCAAACAGTGGCATCGATCAATCAACCAGCTCAATCAGCGGCTCTCATCTGAATTGAGCGATGTGGGGAGGGTGATCGATCACCGGATCGATGAGTTGGAGAGTGAGTATCGCGAATCATTGATTTGGTCGAGTCGCGAACATTCGTTTTGTTTGTTCCCACTTGAGCACCTGACCGAAAGCTTCCATTCGATGCTGGCCCTGGGCGAAGAAACGATCGCCTAAACCACATCCGCGGTCGAAGGCGACGGCCAATCGATGCGGTCAACCGTTCGTCTTTTCCTGCTCTGTCCGCTCAGTCCCGGGTTTGACAGTCCCCAAGTCTGACAGTCCCCGGTTGGAAAGAAACGCGACTTGTTCGGTGTCGAAGATCATCCGACCCGCGGATCGTGGTGCGGGCGTACCCCGCGAGCTCGGCGAGAGCATTCGGCGGTGGGCTAATGCGGGGCACGGCCCATGCCATGTCGAGCCGACGTGCGAGCAGATACTCCAATCGGCTCGGCCACTCCCTCGCGGCCACTCCCTCGCGGCCACTCCCTCGCGGACAGTGCTCCGAACCGAGTGTGCGATCATCCAAAGACACTTCACGGGCGTCTCCGAGGCAAATATTCTTTGGAAACGCGCGGCAGAATTGAGGGCGGCGTGAACTACAAAGGTATGCACCTGGAGTCCAACATCCCCGAACCTCAAGAATCTCTCTCCGAGGCTGACTTTGTGCGGCTATTCGCGCGGCACGAATTGGCTCTGCGAAACTACGCTCGTTTGGTTCTGCCGGATTGGACGAGTGTGGACGATGTACTTCAGGACGCCAGCATCACGATGTGGGAGAGCCGAGGGCGGCTGCGTGATGAAAGCGGCTTTCTCCCTTGGGGCAAAGTCATCGTTCGTCACAAGTGCTTCAACGTAATCGCAAAGATGCGTCGGGACCGATTGGTGCTCGACAAGAACGTGCTAGAGCTGATCGCTCGCGAGGAAGAGGCTGAAGCCGAGTCGGAGGACCTGGTGCAGATTCAGCACTCCTTGTCGGAGTGTCTTGGCGAACTGCCCGCCGAGCGACGCGAGTTGGTGTTGGCGCCTTATCGCGGCGCGGGCGAAGTGAAGAAGCTCGCCGCGCAAGGGCGAAAGACACCCAACGCTCTCTACAAAATCATCGGGAGGCTGCGCGCGAGACTGTCGCGTTGCGTCGAAGATAAACTGAGGCTGGAGCTTCCATGACCGCAGAAGAGATAAGCCCGGAAGATCGAATCGACCGGTACCTGCTTGGACAGGCGACGGAAGAAGATCTCGAGATCCTGAATGAGCTGCTCGCCGGCGATGAACAACTGCGGAAGCAGTATCGTTTTCGAATTGCACTGGAAGGCGGGTATCGCGAGGCGGCGATCAGGGGTGATAGTCTTGATTTGACGGTTGGCCTTGCAATCACCGAAACCGAAACGCAATCATCCTCTCGCAAGAGTTTTTTGTACGGTGCCGCGGTCGCAGCGGCATCACTGGCTGCGGTCGCACTATTCGTGTTGATGCGATGGGCACCTGATGATCGAGGGACGTCGCCCGCGGTCGCGTCGGCAGTCACCGGAGTTCCAGTCGCGCGATTGGTCACTTCGCTTGATGCGAGTTGGCGCGACATCGATCCCTCTCCGGGAGCGTTCCTTGAAAAGGGTCGCTTTCGTTTGGATTCGGGAATCGTGGAATTGGTCTTTAACCGAGGCGCCCGGGTGACACTTCGCGGGCCATCCAGTTTCGAGCTGAAAAACACCGACGTGCTTCAGATTTCATCGGGCAACCTGGTTGCAAGAATCCCTGAGGAAGCGATCGGCTTCACGATCGTGACCGATGAGGCGGAAGTCGTTGACTTGGGAACTGAGTTTGGGCTCAGGGTGGGCAATGGACGTCAAACGGAAGTCCACGTCATCGAAGGCTTGGTCGAGGTCTTTCCCCGCGAGGACTTGAGTAGCCAAGCCCGTGAGAGCATCCGAATCGAAGAAGGTCAGGCGATTCGGTGGAAAGCCGGCGACGTCGAAGAAATGGCGACGGAGAGGATCCCGGTCCGCTCCAGGCGTGGCGTTTTAGGTGCCAGGCAACGGAGCGATTTGGGTCTAACGTTCCTGCAGGGCAACATCCGACTGAAGGAGACGGTTTCGAGCGCCGACCTAAGGCGTTCGGCGAGTTCGTGGATCGAGGTGATTCCCGAGCAGAGTGGTGTCATGCTTGATCAAGACATTCCCGTCACGTTGGTTTCGCCCGGCAAGTACCGTGTCTTCGGTGACTCCGGGCAGGTCATTCCGGCGGGCACAAAGGTCGACAGCTACCTCTTTCATTTCCGCTCGGCGGAGCCCTCGCCAGTCCAAGGTGTCATCAAGTTTGACCAAGAGATCGTTGGATTGGTCTGTGAGGCGGGACAGTTGGCCATTACCGACTCGATTGTCGGGCGCGAAGGAATGCGTTACCCGGTGGCGAGCAGGCAGTATCGCGGACTCGAGCCGCACGTTCGGTTTAAGAATCCGAATGCGAATAAGGGCGGTGGCTGGACGGCAGATGAGGTGACCGTTTCACAAGACAGGAAGACCGTTGGCTTGAGCGTCAACGTCAATCCGCGTCAGGGCGTCGATCAACTGCGTGTGCTGGTGCGGAGCAAGGGCGGATCATGAATGGGATTCCGCGAAGGAGCCTCTTGCGCACCGGTCTGGCGGTCGGGTGCGGTTTGGCCGCGACGCCGTCGTCGAGTCCTGCACGAGCGTCCGAAGCGAAAACGACTCAGGTCGCCCCGAGCGGCTATTTCACGCTCGGCAAACGTGGCGGCCATTGGTGGCTAGTCTCACCTCAGGGAGAGCCGTTCTTTTCGATGGGATTGAATCACATCGATCCGGCGAGTCTCCGATACCCCGAGAACCTCGATATTTGGCGTGAAAAGTATGGGGGCAGCACCCTTCGCTGGATCCGAGAGTCTGTCGCGCCCAATCTGAAGGCATGGGGTTTCAACAGCGTCGGATGGGTCCAGGAAGTGACGGTCAAGAAGTGGCGGCACTCGCGGCCGTTCACGATTGATGAGTACCGAGCACTGGACATGCCGCACTGCCACCTGCTTCCATTCACCGAGTCCCATCAATGGGAGAAACACACGGTCCACTACGATTTCCGAAGTGAAGATTGGAAAGAGTGGGTCGACTACGTGGCACGATCTCATT
>JBCBLJ010000988.1:0-2726 GCA_038520195.1 Planctomycetota bacterium | reverse complement strand
GATTGAAAGTTCACGGTGACGTTCACGGTCGCCGTAAACTCATTGCCGAACTGATCGCGGACCACATACTGGAACACGTCCAGTCCTGTGAATCCATTTGGCGGCGTGTAATCGACCGAGAGGTTATCGTCGGCGATCACGACAACGCCCTGCGTGCCGGTCACGTTGAGCGCGACAATCTCAAGCTGCGTGACGTTGGTCTGGAAATCGTTGGCCAGAACGTCGAGCGGATTAGAAAGCGAATTGCGAGAGACGATGAATTCATCATCGTTCGCGATCAACGCCGCTTGCAGAATGTCAAACTGATAATCTTCGACTTCACCCGAGTCGGCTTCGCCGCCGGGGCCCAATCCGGTCGTCGGGCTGTAACGGAACCGAGCGTAAGTCGAACCAACGGCTGCGTCGGCAGGAACCGCTACTTGCAACGAAGTCGTCCCGGTGCTCAGCGCGAGGTTGGTCGCGATCTGCTCATCGGCGTCAAACGTTCCGTTACCATCGAAGTCGATCCAACCTTGAAGGAAGGCCGACGAGTTGCTCGTGTTGGTCGCGCTGATCTGAAGGGTCGCGGTGCCGCCGGGTCCAAGCGGACTCAGTAGCGTGACGCCGTCTTCATCATCGACATTGCTGTTGTCGTCACCGAGCGCGTCGACCGACGGGATACCGTCGGTCTCCCGATCGACCTCCGACCCTAGGAAGACGTCGGCGTCCAAACCGTGGCTCGGCCCGCCCGCCGAAACGGTTGTCAAATAGGTGTCCGGGGCATCGCCATAATCGCGAGACGGCAGGTTGCCGAAGTTGAAGTTCTCACCCAACGCGGAACCGGTGAAGACCACCGTGTGCTCGCCGCTGGCCGGAAAAGTCTGGATGAATCCCGGCGGAACGACTTCACGAATCGTGTAGGTCCCGGGTTCGGGGAACTCGAGCGTGTAAGTCCCGTCATCGGCCGTAATCGCGGAGGGCTCGCCGACATCCGGGCGATCGTCACCGTCCAAGTCGAGATAGATGAAGAACCCACCAATGCCCGATTCATTCGCGTCAAACACGCCGTTGCCGTTGACGTCCGCCCACTTGGTCCCGGTGATGTCAGGAACGACTTGGTTGAAACCAAAACTTGTCGAACCGCCCGCCGGAACCGAGACGGTCGTTGGCGTGGTCGGAGCGAATTGGTCCGGCGTGAGCGCGATCACGTTAACCGGGCCCGATGGAATATTCAGGACGAAGCTTCCCGTCGCATCGGTCACCGCGCTGGCATCGGTCACGTCCAAGACGCCGTTTTCGTTCAAGTCCGCGAAGACCGTCACGCCGCTGAGGCCGGGCTCACCAGCGGCACTCGAGTCGGCGTTCGTGTCGTTGAAGACAAGGCCAGTGATCGGTGTGCCGACGGTGCCGGTAGAAAGGACCTGAGAAAGTCCCTTCGGCACTTCCTCGATCCCAAAGAACAACGCCTCCTGGACCGAGAACTGATCGTTAAAGAAACCTGGTGTCAGGTCGTCGCTGGTGCCAAAGATTCCGTCCGGCCCGATGCCCTGCGAGAAATCATCGAGGCTCTGGCTGCCCTCGTCCATCAGGTTGTTGACCGCGTTGAGACCGTTGGTGTGCCAGATGCCGAACGAGTGACCCGCCTCGTGCGTGATCGTCCCCGACATCTGCTGTGCGATGGCATCGGAGAGCGAAACGGACGGCGAGAGTGGATAGCCTGCCGCTGACGTCAGGTGCGCGTCCAGACCGATCAGCACACTCTCATCGGGACGGAAGTTTCCGACGTCGATACTCTGAGCAATCCCGAACAAGCCCTGGGTCGTCAGCTCCTGATCGGTACCAAAGATCACTCGCGTGACCAAAGGATGGTTTCCGGGGTCGGCGTGGTCTCGGCTGTTGAGAACTTTGATTCCGAAATCGCCCGCAACACCCGTGGTGTTGAAGTCGCCATTCGATCCGCCGTTGGCGACGGACTCAAAGTGTTCCGGAATCTCCTCGAGGATGTAGTCGATGATCCCATCGACGTCGTCGGGATTGTTCGGATTGACGAATCCAAGAGTGGCCAGGTTGGCGTCCAGACCTTGGAAGCGAACGACCCCAAGGGGGTTCCCGGCGGTGTTAGCAAAGTCGGATGTGGGAAAGATCCCGCCATCAAAGTCGAGGAACAAGACTTGACTCGCACCAATCGGCGCCGACTCGAGGATCGGTCGATAGACCCGCAGTCCGAGTGTGTAGTTCGACGCGCCGAACGAAGGAGCAAGCTGGACGAAATAGCGACCATCTTCTGGAACGACCTGAGCCGCCGCCGCGTTACCAAGCGATTGCAACGGTGATCCGGCGGGGTAACCGAAAGACGTATTTTGGTCGGTACCAAACCAAAGACGCCCGGTGGGATGGAAGACCGTGAAGTTGCTTCCGGCGCCGGTGATCGCGAGGTCGAGAATATCGCCGGCGCGAAGGTCGAACGAATAAGTATCGATATCGGTTGTGACGACACCCGCGTTGTTCGTCGTCAATCCCATCGAGCCGTTGACGTCGATGGTGTCTTCCTCACCCGTGCCGGTTCCCAGCGCCACAAACTGGGCACCCCCCAGGAAGTCGTTCGTCCCCGGAGTGACTTCGACTTCGTTGACCACAAACGCCGGAACGGTCCCGATGTTGCGAGGTGCCGAAAGCTGCAGGAAGTCGTCCGGTAGGTCCGGTAAGTCAGACGCCAGCAGTTGCCGGGCCTCCAAGCCTTCCATCAG
>JBCBLJ010000420.1:0-7135 GCA_038520195.1 Planctomycetota bacterium | reverse complement strand
TCACGATCTGCAAGAAGATCACTTACGTGCCGCGGCGCATCGTGACCGCGAAGTGAAGTTGCTGCGTTGTATCGGCCAGTACCGCGAGATCCCCAACGTGCTCGACGACGCGGCGGAATCCTTTCTCGAAGCCCGCAAACCTCGTTCGGCGCTCGACCGAATCACGCGATCGGCACGGATTCATCTCGCGCGAGGAGACCTCACCGCCGCGTGGCGGCGTGTCGATGCGGCGAGCAAGCTCGCGTGTCTGGTCCACTGCGAGTCCGCGGAGACGCGACTCGCGATCACCGCCCGCCTGATCCAGCAGCGTCTGGACCCTGGAGTGCTGCCCGAGAGTCTGGACACATCCGATGCGATCGAGCCAGCCTGGTTTGGACTGGCACAAGAGGAGCGAGGCTCCAGCGACAGACTTGGCAGAACACAAGAGCCAGCCAAAGCAAGTGAGGAGTCGCACGACGCCTCAAACAACGACCGCGTGTTGCGAGACTTTCTATCGGGCCGATCTTCAAACACGCTTCACCCGAACGCGGACCTTCCGAATAAGTAGAGGAATAGCCAGCTGGAATTCAAAGCTCACACCATTGGTCAAGGTTTCGCCTTCTTCATCGGGCGCCCGCGCCCTTGCGCAAAATCCCGCACTCATTCTCGCCTCAGTGCTGTGGACAGCCTGACCTCTTGGACCGGCTGAACCTTCCGTGACGGCAGCTCCTCATCGAACGGTCCAACTTCGGAAGAGTGGGGATATCCAAACTCGTTTTCGGTCACTGAACTCAGAGCATCTTCCGGCCTCGGTCACCGGAGCACCGAAACCGGCGTCTGTCTCCAGGACCGAGGTCGTTTCCGTCGAGCCGCCGGATACTGAAGTTTGTCCAACTTCGTTGATTTGGCGATTGAGTAATCTCGCTTCGGTTGCAGGCTCGACACTTGTCCTCGCCAACGCCAGGGTTGGTGAGAGGGTGTATCATAACTTCAGGTCTATTACTCGGGCACCGTAACCTGCAACTCGCTGGAGCCAATCAGAAATGACTCGCAATGGTGCCTCACGACTCACAAACGCGGTCAAGAAGAGTTTTTTTTCGTTGGTTAGTTTCCCAATAAGACTGATTAGGTGGTCCATTGATCTGATTCCGCCAAGTCGACAAGCATTCGACAAGGAAGTTTCCCAAATACCTCACGACGACCGATATGGATCGGACGATCTTCGTACCGCGGTTATCGAAGCAAAGACAAGCTTCGCCACCCAACGCTTCTCTTCACTTATCGCACTCTTTAGCACTGCGATCGCTGCACTGATTGCATACCAGAGCTTCAGGATCGAAAGGCAACTTGCAAGAGCCGAGGAACAAGCAGCAGCCGCGAAGAGCCAAGCCGACCTCTCGAGAGATCAAGCAAAATTTGCGAACGACGAAGCCAATAATGCGAGAAAGCTCGTTCAACAAATACGAATTTCCACTTGGCAGGGGTCTACTGAACTACCCCATACTCTGGATCAGAGGGGCATCTTTCAATCGCCAATCGCACTGCTACCTGGCGATCGGAACTATGGCGAATTCCTTCCTTCCGTCGAGATTGACCTGAATGGCGATCCGAAAGAACCGGGAGGTGTTTTTCGACTCGGAAAAGGAAAATGGTTGGTGCAATCTCATTTTCAAATCTCTTCGATTGGTGCTGGAGGACAATCGAAATTGACCAAAGCGAACCCCTCAATCACCTTTTCAGCGAATCAGCCCAAAGTTGGATTCACTACCGCCGAATGCTATCTACAGGTGGAGAGTCTTCAGCAGTCGGTCAACGTCGGAGGGTGGGCCCCAAAGAATGGTCTTGCAGTCGAACAGATACGAGTCAATGGTATGGCTAAAACCTTTGATCTAAGCTCCCCGACAAATATTGTGCCGAACGTAAAAGTAAGATGGGACGACGGTACACCTGATTGGGCGTCGCTCGATGTCTACTTAGTTGCTTTCCGACTCCCGGATAGCGAACAGTCTTTTCGGTAAGCGAGTTTGGCCATAACAAGTGCTTCTTGGGCGGACGGCTCCGTTACGATTGACTCAACAGTCGCCGTGCAGCCTCACCGCAGCAACCATTTGCCTCCGCTTTTTGACCTACGTCCGAGGATTTCGCATGTGCAACAAACGTATCGACGCCGCCAGCGGACTCTCGATGGACGCTGAGGTTGCATCGTCCGAGGCGGATTCGAAATGGCCAGAATTGGCGTCGGTGAGCACACTGATGCGGCTATTGAGCTAGCGTTCCATCGCTGGCGTAGTCTTGATGAGGTTTGTATCGAATTCCAAGGATTTGGCGTGTAAGGCAGATGATCTCTTGGGTATGCCCGTAGAGATGCATTGAGGTGTGTAGCACAGCACCGAAACCACTTACATTGCGCGACTGGACGAAATGCACTCGTCTCCAATCCGCATTTGTAGCTCGCTCGACCGCGTGAATCGCTCTATCGATCGAAGCGTTGATTAGCGTCATCAGCTCGCGGCAAGAATGAGTTTCAGCATCATCGAACTCTCGGAATCGTTCGCGCTTACGAAACCGTTCATCGCCCGTCAGACCAAAAGACATCCACTGACTCAAGTTTCCGTCCAGGTGCCTTACAAGGTCGCCGATGCGATTGAGCTTTACGCCATCGTACGTCCGCGTATGAGGACGAAGCCATACCTGCGTGTCGTTTAGCTGTGCGAGGCAGTTAAGAACGCGGTCCCGCTGCCAGTTTAACTCGTACCTGCAGGCTGCAACCATTGATTCACGAGCACCTTCGAAGCTCTCATCAAATTCCGATATCTGCATTGTTCTAAACTTTAATCTGGAACGAACGACCGTGCTCTATTCAGCGTACCTAACTCGATTCGGCGAAGCTGCGCCCACCAGATGGGGAGACCGAGGTAAGTTGGTCGCACGTCGAGATGGCACAGGTTGCATCGTTCTCGGCGATTCTGCTCGATCCCCAGGCTGCAGCGGCGGAAACACCGAGCACGCTTGCTGCTAAGTTGCTTCGGTCGCCAGGACCGAATTCGAGATAGATCCCGCCGTAGCCGCCATACGCGTCGGCTTGCAAGTAGCCTTCGAAGCCGCGAAGAAACTGTTCTGGCCCGGCACGCTCTCGCGTTTCGGTGAAGTCGAAGACCGTGTAAGGATGCCCTCGATCGCCGAGATGGGCCTAGAACCTCGCCAACTTGGTGCTTCGCATCGAAGTGTCCTGTGGTGGGTGAGCGCACTTCGAAGAAGAAGATCAACGAGGAGTGGCTGTAGGCCGAAATCGAGAACGAAACTGCCACGTACAAATGGTGCCGGCCATCATTGAGGCACTACAATCGACCCACTACGAATCGAGGCACTCGCGTCCGCGAATTCAAAGAAGCCAACTTGCCGACTGTGTGTTCGGCGTCGAGTTGCGCGATGAGAAACCGCACTTCATCCGGGGAAGTTTCGGCTTGGCCAAGACTCAGTTCGTTGAACCCGGAGACGGCTTCAACGCAACGCAAGCGGCTAGCGACGGTACACTGTTGGCTCGCTCCAAAAACACTTGTCGTCCGTGGTAGCCGACTGAGCCGCCAGCCGTTACTAAAGTTGTTCGTTGGCGTTCGGGGCAAATCACTCGCTGCAAAGGTGATCGTTCGATGAGGTGTCTGTCTTACTGTCGGCCACATTGCTGCTGGCATCTGGTTTGCCGGCTGCCGAACTACCGAACATCGTCTTGATTTTGGCGGACGATCAGGGATGGACGGGAACTTCGGTGCAGATGCATCCATCCGTTCGCGGCTCGGCGAGCGATCTTTATCGCACACCGAATTTGGAGAGACTTGCGGCGCAAGGGATGAGATTCTCCAACGGGTACGCCCCAGCCCCAAATTGCTCACCTACTCGGATGAGTATCCAAACCGGAAAAACGGCACCGCGATTGGGGGCCAGCGACATCATCGATGTTGTGCCCCAAGGCGGAGATGATTTTGGTGGTGCGTTCTACAACAACTTCTATGTCAACAAACCTTTAAACGTTCATTTACCAATCAGCGATCTTCCCGATGAAGAGTTGACAATCGCCGAACTGTTAAAAGAGCGCAGCCCGGACTACCGCACGGCTCATTTTGGTAAATGGCACATGGGCGGCGGATCACCGGATCGCCATGGCTACGACGATCACAGTGGCCCCACGACGAATGCCCCGGGGCGAAACGGAGAGCCTGATCCAAAAAGGACGGGAGAGGTGACCCGGCAAGCGGTCGAGTTTATCTGGCAATATGCCAAGCAGCAGCCCTTCTTCATTCAGGTCTCGTACTACGCGGTCCACACGCCGATTCTCGCCAAGGGCGAAACGATCGATCAATACTCGACCGGTTCAAGTGGCCAACACATGAATCGAGCCTACGCCGCGATGACCGACGAACTTGATCAAGGATTGGGCCGTATCCTTGATCAAATTGAGTCCTCGGAGATCGGCGAAAACACGTACGTGATCTACACGTCGGATAACGGCGGCGAGATCAGCGGCGGAGTGGTCACCAACAATGCTCCTCTGGCAAAAGGGAAGACGAGTGTTTGGGAGGGCGGCGTTCGCGTTCCGCTGATCGTAAGTGGGCCCGACATTGAGGCCGGCACACAAAGCGATGTGCCCGTCATCGGTTACGACTTTCTGCCAACGATCGCCGCCTGGGCCGGGGCCACCGACAGACTGCCTGACAATCTCGACGGCGGCAGTCTTATCAGCGTTCTAGAAAACAGTGGCAAGGGAAGAGTCAAACGTGGTACTGAGTCGTTGATTTGGTACTACGGAGCCTATCGGAACAACAAGCATGTCTCCCCTCAGGCGGCGATTCGACGCGGCGCACACAAGTTGATTTGGGAATTTGAGTCCGATCGGACAATCCTGTTCGACCTCGGCCTGGATATCAGCGAAACGACCGACTTGTCACGCTTCCGTCCCGAAGTCGCCAAGTCGATGCACGAGGAACTACGCAACTACTTCAAGTCGGTTGATGCCAAGCTGCCGACCGTCAATCCAAACTACGATCCCGCCAAGGATCCTGGCCTGAGCGCGAACTTGAGGAATCGACGTTTTGGAAATCGGCGACAGCCGGGAACTCGAAACGGGCGGCGACCGCCCACAACGCGCCCACCTTCCGAACAGTGATCTCTGCGACGCCAATGCGTCTGAGCTATTCCGTGGAATCAAAATAGGCACAACCACAAATGGCGCCTGCCACAGTCCTGACGCCTTTTCGACGTGGGCTTGTTCCAACCGGCGGCGCGAGCCACGATGAGCGTCCGATTTTCGCTTGCTGTCACTGTCTGCCGCGCCCCCTGAAACCCAATGACTCGGACCTGGATTCGACCGCTTGTCGTTTCGACCGCGGTCATCGCCGCACTGGGGTATCTCGTGGTCATGCCGATCCTGGACGGTTACCTCGACAAGTACGAAGAACGTCCGAGTAGCTTTGTCGTCGAGGAATTGGATTCGCTCGAGATTCTTGGCATTCGGTCCGCCAAGCTCTTTGTCTTTGCCATCTTCTCCTACGTCGGAGCCTGCGTCGGCAGCTTTCTGAACGTTGTCGCGTGGAGTGCCCCGCATGGCCAATCGATCGGCTTGCGGACCTCGGCGTGCCCGAGTTGCGGCGTTCCGATACGCCGCTTAGACAACGTTCCGATCTTCAGTTACTTGGCATTGAAAGGACGCTGTCGATCATGCGGCGTCGCAATCCCACTGCGCTATTTCGCCGTCGAACTGCTCGGCTTCTCGATTTTTGCGTCACTCTTCTTGTTTGAACTCGTCAACGGTGCGGCGAATGTGCCCGCGTTTGCGCATTACCCGCACACCGGAATCTTGTGGATCATCCTTTATGCCAAGTGGCCTGTGATTGGAATCTATTGCTTCCACGTGGCGATGCTTTGTTTGATGTTGACCTTCGCCCTGATGGAAGTCGATGGTCTTCGTTGCCCGCGATGGATGTCGTTTGGGACGATCGCTGTCTTCGCGATTCTTGCAATTTCCGCACCGCTGCTGCACACGGTCACGTTTGACGCCAAGCTTCCCCTTGCCTTACCGGATTCCCTGCCTGAGTTCGTTGTCCGCGCGATCTCGTGCTTTGTCGGCGGGTTGCTCGGCTGGTGTGCCGCGCTGCTGGCGGGGCGTTGGTCTCGGGCGTTCGTGCATCCCGTCGCCTGGATCCTTTTCGGAGTCGTGATGGGCTGGCAAGCGACGCTGACGGTCACCCTGTTTTGGACGCTGGGAATGGTCGTGATCCGCTCGAGCCGATCTCGTCGCGGCGTGACGTGGCTTGGCCCAACGCCGCTGCTCTTCGCAGTCGCGTTCGTCCACCATCCCTTCTGGAACACGCTCTATGAGCTTTGGTGATGGCGTCGGCGAGATCGAACGCGTCAAGAAAACGAGTCAAGAAAACACTGTTCGTCGCGCCCGCCGATCGGTTACCCCTCGATGCCGGTTCTTACCCGTCTAACCGATCGATGACCGATCGGATCGCTTTGGCGCTGATGGCAAGCTTCTCGATTTCTGACGGATCGAGTTGCGGCTTGAGTAGTCGCAGGACGCCCGCTCTCCCGACGACCGCTGGCACCGACAGGAAGACGTCACTGATTCCGTGATAGTCTTCGACCAGGGTGCTGATCGGGATGGTGCGTTTTCCGTCTCGTAGCACCGTCTGAATCATTAACGTCGCGGCTTGGGCGATCGCGTAGTTCGTGTAGCCTTTGCGCTGGTAAACCGCCAAGCCTGCGCCACGCGAACGTTCAAAGAGCTGAAAGATCATCGGGTCGGCGTCAATCTTTTTGCCGCCCGTCGCTGAAACGCTCAGAGCGGGAAACTGAGTGTCTCCGTGCTCGCCGAGAATGTAGGCGCGGACATCATCCGGATGGATGCCGAGGTACTGGCTGAGCATGCTTCGCCAGCGGGCCGAATCGATCAGCGTTCCGGTGCCGATGAATTGCCGCGAGCGGAGTCCGGAAAGTTTCCACGCATAGTATGACATCGCCTCCACGGGATTGGTGATCATCACGAACACTGCATCGGGTGAAGCCTCCGCGAGCGCCGGAATCCACTCTTTGAGCAGTCCGAGATTGCCTTCGGCCAACTCATTACGCGACTTCATGTTCGTGGGAGTCGGAACACTCG